>JAPUEP010000247.1 GCA_027492515.1 Hyphomonadaceae bacterium | reverse complement strand
TTTCAAGGCCACTTAATTCAGCCGAAACCGCAATTGCGCCCCGCATTCGGCATATAGAGCATGTGCAGCGCCTAATAGTATTAAAACCATCGCTTAATTTAACTTTGAACTTTACCGCGCCGCAATGGCATTGCCCTTTTTTTTCGACATTTTCCATTTCAAATCCTATCCCAATTAAGGCATTTCAGCGGCAATCTTAATTTGCACTTGCAATACACTTTATTTGCGATAGTTTTTAAATATGAAAAAACTATCCACACTATCACTCACACTAATTCTTCCATTTTGTATGGCAATCACAAATTGTTCAAAAGCATCAAGCCAAGAAAATGTTACCGCAGCAAATGGCGCGGCATCGTTGCAAATTGCGGGTGAAAATACTGCACCACAAAGCATGAAAATGGCCGATAATGCCACAGCAAAACCATCAAATAATAGTGTAAATAATGCCCCTGAAAAAGCAATGTTAAAGGCTATGACAATTGTTGATGGTGATGAAACCTACCGCGCCTTCTCTTCTGGCCTTGCCATTCAGGAATTTATGAAAGCGGGCATTGTAAATAAAAAGCCAGAGGCACGTGTCGATTATATGGATCTTTATGCAATCCACAAACCTTATAAAATCATGGGCCATGATTTGGTTGGCATTGGCGAAGAATATATGACCCAATACGCAGGCTGCTGCGTTAATGAAAATGTCACTATCGTGGTAAAAAGCAATTCAAATGATGAAAGCCTTTTTTCATTCGCCGAACAAAATAAATGTAAAATCGATGAAAATTACGACATCAAACAAGACACGCAATACACAAAGGTGATGCTGGATAACAACGCAAAATACATCCAAATCCAATGCCGTAACGCACAAATCAAGAAATAAAGTAAGATTGTTTACGCGGGAGGATTGATGAAAATTTTTGAGTAAGCTCAAAAATTTTCACCCTCAAGGGGCGGCTCGCTGCGCTGCGCCGTCTAAAACGCGGTGCGTTTTTTCGAACCTGTGAAGGCTTTCGTCCAGCCCGCCCCAGCCATAAAAAAAGGGCTGCACAAAAGTGCAACCCTTTTTTTATGGCTGGGGCGGGAGGATTCGAACCTCCGCATGCCGGTACCAAAAACCAGTGCCTTACCGCTTGGCTACGCCCCAACAACTTAGAAAAAGCGCAATAATGCGCCTTGAGAATAATCGCAAGAGGCAATTGCCGTTAAATCTGTAAAGAAAACAGGTTTAAATATGTTTAATGTCATATTCCTGCTAAAAAAATACAATTTTTATTGTTTTTCAATAATATTTTGATATAAAATATTGCTTATTGCATTGCAATATGCAAGTGAGTGACCAATTATTTCGCATACAAAACCATGCTTCTTGGGGGCCTTTTTTGAAACAATTTCTGTTTACTATTGCCGGTGTTTTTATTGGCCTTGTTTTATTTTTTATAATCTTGCCTATGATTTTACTTGCAAGTGCGGCTGGGGCGTCAAAACCATCAACACCATCCAATGCGATTTTAGTTTTAGATTTAAGACATGAACTTAATGACCAAAGCCCACAATCACCTTTTGGCAATCTAAATGCCAAACTTTCGGTTGTTGAAGTTGTAAGAAAACTTGAAGCAGCCGAACATGACGGTCACGTAAAAGGCATTTTTGTTCGCGCACCAGAAGCAGGTATGGCCCCTGCCCATGCCGAAGAAATTCGTCAAGCAATCCTTGATTTTAAAGCAAGCGGCAAATTCGTTATCGCCCATGCCCAAGGTTTTGAAATGCCAACATTGTCAAACTATGTTTCAGTTGCGGGTGCAAATGAAATTTGGATGCAAAATGGTTCTGATTTCTCATCAACTGGTTTGATTTCTGAAACTATGTTCCTTGGTGGGCTTTTTGAAAAATTTGGAATTGTTCCGCAATTTGAACAATTCTACGAATATAAAAATGCCGCCAATGTTTACACGCAAAAAGATTATACTGATAAGCACCGCGAAGCTACAAACAGCCTTCTTACAGGTGTTTACAATGCCTTCCTTGCCGAAATATCACATGATAGAAAAATCGCCGTAGAGCCATTGAAAGCCACACTTGATAGTGCCCCGCTTTCGCCAAAGGCGGCATTGGATGCCAAATTAATCGATAAACTTGGTATGCCAGAAGAAGCAATGGATTATGCAATTGCACAAGCCGGCGGCACAGATAAAGCCAATACAATTAGTATTGAAGAATATTCACCAACCTATTCAAGTGGTCCAACTATCGCGCTTGTTGGCGGCGAAGGTGGCATTGTTACTGGCCCTGATGAAACCAATCCATTTTCAAATGATCAACAAATGAATTCAGATGCCATCGCCAATGCAATTCGCAAGGCAAGTGATGATGATAGTGTAAAGGCAATTGTATTTCGTGTTTCTTCACCTGGCGGCTCTGCCATTGCTTCTGAGCAAATTTGGGCGGCAGTTGAGCGTGCAAAAGCACTTAAAAAGCCTGTTGTAGTGTCTATGGGTGCATATGCGGCATCTGGCGGTTATTATGTTTCTGCTGGTGCTGATAAAATTGTTGCTTTACCATCAACCATTACGGGTTCAATTGGCGTTTTGGGCGGTAAAATGGCGATTAATGGTGCGCTTAATAAATATACTGGCGCAAACATTTCGTCTATCCAAATTGGTGGCCCTTATGTTTCTGCATACTCGGAAGCAACGCCATTTTCAAATTCGCAGCGCGAGGCATTCCATAATGCAATGGCGCGTATTTACGAACAATTCACTGGTAAAGTTGCGGCTGGTCGTAAATTACCAATTGAAAAAGTTCAAGAAATTGCAAAAGGGCGTGTTTGGACAGGTAATCAAGCGCAAGGAATAGGCCTTGTCGATAAAATTGGCGGCCTTCGCGTTGCCATCGAAGAAGCAAAAGCTTTGGCAAAAATTGATGCCAAAAAGAATGTTTCAATCACAATTTATCCTGAGGCTGAAGATCCTTTAAAAGCTTTATCATCAATCATGGGCGGCTCTACACAAAGTGCAAAAGCAATGGCGATTTATGGCGCTTTAATGGGAAATGATAAAATCAACGCCCTACTTAGCGAGATTAATGCGGCGAATGATAATAAGGTTCAAATGAAAGAACATTTGATGGTTCGCTAATTAATTTTTTCATTGAAAAATATAGGGTGCAACATTGTTTGCACCCTTTTTTGTTTGGCGAACATAAAACTTGCACACTATGCGCCCATATAACTCTTGAATAATCATAAAACCAAAATGGTGCGAATGATTTATAAATATCAAACTTGCGCTGCATAATGGTTTATTCCCCTCACCGAACATATAATTATAGTTGAAATTATGTATTAGTTACAGTGCGCAGTTTTTCGGCTCTAGCCAAACAAAAAAGGGCGGCAAATTAATGCCGCCCCTATTCTATTCCTAAATGGAGAAGGATTAGAATTTCAATTTGAAGCCTGCATAATATGCGCGGCCCAAAACGTCGAACGCGTTAGGGTCAGTGTTACCATCAGGTGAGTTATCAAATACTGGTGGTTCTTTATCCATTACGTTATTGATACCAAATACCAATTCAGTACGTGGAGACACACTCCAACGTGCTTGAACGTCTGTAATTGCATAATTTGGAACAGTATTATATCCACCATCTTGAAGATCAGGAATATTACCTTGGTTGTCCATTTTATAATAATAAGACGTATTAGTGGTCAATTTAACGTCGCCAATTTTATAGCCAAGCGTCATAATCGCTTTATATTTCGGCAATGCAGCAGAAATATTATAAGAACCAGCTGTACCTCTATAGTCAATGCCATCTAATACATAAGTATCAAGATAGTTAACCAAAAGGTTTAAGTTCAACTTATCGTCAAATATACCACCTGATTTAACCATCCAACCCAATGGGATGCGATAGTCAACAGTAAGGTCAACACCTTTAGTTCTAAATTCAGAAACGTTTCCTGTTGAAGTACGAACTTTCAATTCGCCCGCAGCATCACGATAAAGCGCTGGCAAACCGATTGTTGAATCGAAGCACGCATCTGAAGTCATGCTACCTGATTCAAAACACGCAGCAACTGTACCAGCAGCACCACCAAATTTAGTGTTGATGAAATCTTTAACTTTGATGTCATAATAATCTAAAGTTACAGCAAGATTTTTAACATAAGAAGGTCTATAAACCGCACCAATTGTTATAGTATCGCTAGTCTCTGGTTTAAGATTACGGTTACCATAAATGCTGGTTTCGATTTGCGAGTTAGGTTGGATAAATCCTGAAGTAACAGGGTTAACACCAAGCTGAAGAGTACAGAATGCAATAGTCGAAGCAGACAATGTACGTGTAGTACCATTGTTCACGTTTTTAGTTGAACATGGGTCAGTAAATTGTGGGAAGCCTTGGTCATTGGTTTGGTACAATTCAAATGCAGAAGGTGCACGGCTTGCACGTTGGTACATAGCACGGAAACGGAAGTCATCATTAACTTTCCATTCGCCACCAGCTTTGTATGAATCAGTATTACCAACAGTTGAATAATTAGAGTGACGAGCACCCAATTCTAAACCAACATATTTAGCGAATGGTGCATCAGCCAATAAAGGAATTGCAACCTCACCAAATAATTCGGTAACGTCAAAACCACCTTGAGTATAAGATTCACGGTTGAAACCAAATATATCGCCAGAACCATGCGCCGCATCAGGTGCAAACTCAAAATTATCTTTGCGATATTCTGCACCAAGGTTGAAGCTTACAGCACCAGCAGGTAGCGTGAATAAATCACCACCAATGTTTGCGTTCAACAATGTACGTTCAAACAATGTAGAATCTGAGAAGTTCAAACGAACAAAATCAATTGCGCCTTGCGAAGCAGAACCAGTACCAAACAAGTTAAATGGCTTACAAGTTGGGAAAATCGCAAGAATTGCAGCACCGCAAGATGTAGTGCTTGAACCAGCAGAAGTTCCACGTGTTGCAGCGATTAAACGTGAACGTGATACGTCATTGAATGTAGAATCTTTAAATTCTGTACGACCGTATGAGCCAGAAACATCCCATTTGAAACCAGTAGCAGTTGTGCCACCCAAACCAGTTACAAATTGGAATTGTTTATTATTGTGCTCTTGGATACGAACGCCAACTTGTTCCATACGTTTACGGAATTGGAAGTTTGAAGTTGGGTTAGGGCGCGATGCCAAAGCAGACGCAAAAGAAGATGAGATAAACGGATTATCAATATCTACCAAAAGACCAGTCATTGGCGTAGGTGCCAATTGGCTTGATTGACGGTTGTCAGTATAGAAAATTTCTAAGCGACCAGTTAGATTTTCGTCAAAATTATATTTGCCGAAAACCGCAGTTGAAATACGCTCACCAGGAGACATCAAGTTGTTTACAGGTGAGAAATTGTAACGATCATTAACTGCAGCAGCCATATCGAAATCATTACAATATCCACGAGCCGCACCATTTGCCGCGAATGAAATATTGCGCGCTGTTGTTCCAGCAGCACATCCAGCTGCAGTTGCTACAGGTGCAAATTGATTACCTACAAAGTTATCTGCACGACCAGCAACACCAGTTGCAGAACCACCAGCGTTTGAAAGAAGCGCCCAATCACGAAGCGCAGCCAAAACTTGATCACGTTTATAGTAAGATGCGAATGCGGTAATGTTGCCTTTACCATCTGCGATATCGCTTCCTAAGATTACAGATGTATCATAGCTTGCACCATCGCCAGCAGCAGTTTTGCCCGCTTGACCAGTGATTTGAAGACCGTTGAAATCATCTTTCATAATGAAGTTAACAACACCTGCCAAAGCGTCTGAACCATAAGTTGCAGATGCACCACCA
>JAPUEP010000246.1 GCA_027492515.1 Hyphomonadaceae bacterium | reverse complement strand
GGGCAGCGAAGGGCAATTGTTTCAAGTCCTGCGCAGGTTAAATCACAAATTTCACTATTCGCAAGGCGTGGAACGACCATTGTAAATGCGCCGGGCCAAAAATGTTTGGCAAGTTGTTCGGCAATTGGCGAAAATTCACCATTTTTTTTTGCCATTTCAATATCGCAAACATGGGATATAAGCGGATTAAAACTTGGGCGCGCCTTTAAGGCAAATATTTTTGCCACAGTTTGCGCATTTCGCGCATCCCCCCCAAGTCCATAAACCGTCTCAGTGGGCAGACCAATAAGATTACCCATTTTTAAATGGCTAATTGCGGTTTCAATATTTTCTTGGCTTGGGCTAAATATCATTGGAAAACGGGATTAGACCACAAATCACACTATGCAAATATTATTTTTCACATTCATGCATCCAAATGATAGTCTTAGTGCATCTAAGCAATAAATAAGGAGAAAAAAATGGATTTAGAACAAAATTTGATACCAATAATATTATTCATAAGTGTTGCGTGTGTTTTATGGGTTTTAATATATTTCAACTTTCAAGCAAAGAAAGAACAACAAGAAACCTTACGCCAATCAATCGCCGCCGGTCAAAAGATTGATGATGAGACTTTGAAATTATTCATAAAGAAACCAGCAACACCTGAGGCTGATTTGCGAACTGGGATTTTATCAACTTCAATTGGTTTTGGTGTTCTGTGTTCGGCGATTTATGCATATTTCACTATGCAATCAAATGATGAATTATCACTTCTATTAGCGATTGTTGGCATTGTTAATGTTTCATCTGGAATTGGCCATATTATTTCTTGGAATTTAAGAACTAAATTATTCAAGCATGCTGACTAAATCTAATAATGATTTTTTCAATAAAAAATAATAATATTAACAATCAAAATTCTGCATTGATTGTTCAGGCGCAAAAGGGTTCGCATTTTGCATTCTCCCAGCTTGTGACATTGCACAGCCCTGCCTTGCGTCTTTTCCTGCGCCGTTTTTGTAAATCTCCTGAGATTTGCGAAGATGTTGCGCAGGAAACCTTTTTGAAGGCATGGAAAAATATAAAGCAGATGCGCGGTGATGCAGGATTTAAAACTTGGCTTTATTCAATTGCCATTAATGAAATGAAGCAGCACCATCGCAAAAATAATAAATTTAGTTCAGAAGTTTCAAATTCAGAATATGTGCAATCTTATTCAATTAACGAAGCTTTGGACGAAAAACTTGATATTGAAAAACTTCTTTCCCACCTATCAAATGATGAGGCAATAATCATAAGCCTTAATTATGGTGAGGGGTTTTCGCATTCACAAATTTCGCAATTACTTAATATGCCACTTGGAACAGTAAAAAGCCATGCTTTACGGGGCCGCGAAAAAGCCGTAAAATTCTTTAACATCACGGACGATTAAAATGAAAAATAGCAATAATGAATTCAATAATATTGATGAAAAATTGAAATCAATTTTCGCGCTTGAAAATCAGCAATCGGGTCTTGATAATATTGAGGCTTTGAATTTCACCAATAAAATCATGAAGCAAATAGAGCGCCAAGAAAATGCTAAAAAAGGTATTTTATTGGCGGTTTTTGGATTTTTTGTTTCATTGCTTATGACAAGCTGTCTGATTTATTGGCGTGAATGTTTGCATGGCCTACAAATTGCCTTCACTTCACTTTTGCCGATTGACATAAAGGAAGTTGATTTAAAGACAATTTCCCTTATGTCATTGATAATATTTGGCGCTGGCTTTTATTATTACAAAGCCCAATAATTATTTTTTAATCGCGTTCAAATTCACATTTACGCGAACATTCCTATCAACCCATTCAGATTTTGGATCAGAATCCATACCAACTTTTATATTGGCGCGGTCAATAGTTACGCTTGCATTCATATTTGCTTTATTGCCGCTGATTACCAAAGTAAACGGAAGCGGAAGTGAATATTTAGCACCTTTAAAGTTTAATGCGCCTTGTGCAAAATAGGTGTTTTTGCCTGTCGCTTTAAAGTTTGTTGCACTAAAATTGGCAATAGGGAATGATTTTGTATTCAACCAATCGGCAAGTGGCAAATTATCACGTGCTTCTTTTGACGGGGTTGAAAACCCAGCCATCCAAATATTTACCGACACGTTCGAACCTGCAAGATTATTTGGGTCAAAATTTACAATTGCGCTTTTGGCATCAATTGAAAAATTGCCCGTAACATTTTGCCCCGCCCATTTTGCAATAAAGCCAAGGTTTGAATGCGCGCCATCAATTGCCCATGCTTGGGCTTTTGTTTTGGCTTGCGCATTGGTGTTTGAGGGTGCAATTGCCCCAAGCGCAACCAATATTGAAAGCGCTGAAACTAAATGAATGTTTTTCATATTTAACCTATTTTATAAAAGGTATCATGCGCCCTAAAACACCATCTTTATCGATGATTTGATGCTTAATCGCTGCGGCAACATGAAGAATAACTAAAAGAATGCCAACCCAAACCAATTTGCCATGTGCAAATTCGGTAATTTCATGAAGTGCTTTTGAAAATGATTGGCCTGATAATGGCAATAAAGGCCATTGGAACATTCCCCAAAACATAGTTGGGAATTTGTATGACGAGGTTGAAATCATAAACCAACCCAATAAAGGCACACCAAGCATGATTGCATAAAGTGCCATATGGGTAAGACCTGCGATTTTAACGTCACGCGCACTCATTGTGCTTGGCAATGCAGGCGGTTTTGCAATATGCCGCCATGCAAGCCTGAAAATAACAAGAAGCAAAATGGTAAATCCAAGGCTTTTGTGGGTTTGGATTGCCGCAAGCTTTGCCGCTTTATCCATATCCTCAAGGCCCCATCCAATGGCAATATTCCACACCAAAAGCCCGAAAATAAGCCAGTGAAGTATCATAGACACGAAATTATATTTTTGATTTGCCATTTTTGCCTCTAGTTTTAAATTATTTTTGAATCATTTCTGCTTCGATAGAAATTTCAACTTTATCTGTAATATATGGAATATAATCTGCAAAGCCAAAATCAGAACGATTTACAAAACCATGCGCAGAAAAACCAAGAACAGGTTTTTTCGCAAACATATGAATGCCACCCTTATTGAAAGTTACATCCAAAGTAACAGGTTTTGTAATTCCACGGAATGTAAGATCGCCGGTCATTTTTCCGCTTGCCGCACCAGTTTGAACCAATTTAGTTGATTTGAAATTGATTGTTGGATTTGCTTGACCCAAAAAGAATTTATCCGCCATTTCTTTATCAAAAGATGGAAGGCCAGTTGAAACAGATGCAGTTTCAATATTTGCGTTTACGCTTGATTTTGTTGGTGATTTTGCATCAAAATTAAGGTCGATATTCACTTTATCAAAGCGTGCATTATAGATTGAATAGCCTTGGTGACCATATTTGAAATAAACGCTTGTATGTGTTGGTTCTGAACCATAAGCGCCAGATGGCTGTGCCGCGATGTCTTTGGCTGTTGCCGGTGTAAAGAATGGGCTTGCGGCTTCGGTTTTTGCCACTGGCTTTGCAACGCTAATAAATCCGCCAAAGCCAATTGCGCCAATTGCGATTAAACCTACAGAATAAGCAATTTTAGTTTTAAGTTTCATATAATTTCTCCTTTGAGGATAAAATGAAGATGAATTACCAATGCGTCAATTGAATGATTTTTTTTCTTTTGCATGCAAAAACGTATGGATAAATTTATAAATTATGATTTGACTTAGAAAATCGTTTAATGATTATTCTTTTATAAACTCCGCCTCGATAGAAATTTCGACCTCATCGCTTACAAGTGGAATATATTGCGTAACACCAAAATCAGAACGTTTAAAATATCCATGTGCCGAAAACCCAATCGCATGTTTGGTGCTAAAGGGATAAATAGTTCCGCCATTAAAGGTTACGATTAATTCAACTGATTTGGTAATTCCATGAAATTCCAAATCGCCAATCATTTTTGCCTTTGTATTGCTGATTGGAATAAGTTTTGTTGATTTGAAAATTATTGCTTTGTTTTCAAATAATTTTTCGCCAATTTCCTTGTCGAAGCTTTCAATTCCAGTTGCAACAGATAATGGATCAATTTGTGCAATCACCTTTGATTTTTCAGGTTCGGCAGAATTAAAATCAAGATCAGCAGAAACCTTATTTAATCTTGCAGTATAATTACTTAATCCAAGATGCCCCACACGCCATAGTAAAGACGTATGGCTTGGCTCGCTTTTATATTGGCCCGAAACTTGTTGTTTAAGTATTTTTTCATCGGCGCCAACAAGTGAATGGCTTTCGCCTTGAGCCACATCACTTTTATCAATTATGTGTGGCGATGCGCAGCCACCGATTAATGTAAAGGCCAGTAGCAAATAATATTGTGATTTTAATTCTTTCATTTTGCCACTCACTTTAATTGTATCTATTCGCAACTTAATCTAATTGAGAATGTTTCGCAATAGTGGAAAAATGAAAAATATTGAAATTTTATATTTATTGCTATCAAGTTCAAGCTATGATTTTTGAATGCAGCTTTTACAAAAAAAACTACTGGAAGTTTAAGAAATGATTTGTAAAGGTAAATCGAAATAGAGATGAATGGGGAAAAAAATGGCTTATAAAGCACCAGTTAACGACATTATTTATTGCCTTGATAATATTATTGGCTTTGAAAAAGTTTTAGGCGGTGCACCATTTGAAGAAATTGACCGTGATTTATCCCTTCAAATCCTCGAAGAAGCCGCAAAATTTGCTGATAATATAATGGCGCCAACAAATATTATTGGTGACAAAGCAGGGGTTAAATTAGACGCAAATAATAATGTTATTACCCCAGATTTTGTAAAAGATATTCACCAAAAATATGTTGAAGGTGGCTGGCAAGGTTTAAAATTCCCTGCTGAGATTGGTGGTATGGGTTTACCAAGTGTATTGGGGCTTGCAGTTTCTGAAATGATGCATTCTTCAAACATGGCCTTTGCACTTAAGCCAATGTTATCAACAGGAACAATTTTGGCGATTTCAAAACATGGGACACCCGAACAAATTGACGAATATATTCCAAATCTAATTGATGGCACATGGTCAGGAACCATGAATTTAACCGAGCCGCAGGCAGGTTCTGATGTTGGTGCGCTTACAACGCGTGCAGTTCCACAAGGTGATGGAACTTATAAAATTTATGGTCAAAAAATATTCATTACATGGGGCGATCACGATTTAACCGATAATATAATTCATTTGGTTCTTGCACGCCTTCCAGATGCACCAAGCGGTGCACGTGGTATTTCACTTTTCATTGTTCCAAAATTTTTAAAAGATGCATCTGGCAATTATACAATTCGCAATGATGCAGGGCCAATCGGGATTGAGCATAAATTAGGCATCCATTTAAGCCCAACCTGCGTTATGGCTTATGGTGATGGGGTTTTTGGCGAAAATACTGGTGCAATTGGTTATTTGCTTGGTGAAGAAAATAAGGGCCTTGCCTGTATGTTCACTATGATGAATGAGGCGCGCCTTGATGTTGGTTTACAAGGCGTTGGTATTGCAGAGGCTGCAACCCAACATGCCCAAAATTATGCCCAAGAGCGTAAACAGGGCCGCGCAATTGGTGAAACAGAAGCAGGGTCTTCGGCAATTATTAAGCATGCCGATATTCGCCGTATGCTTCTTATAATGAAAGCAAAAACCCAGCTCTCCCGTGCGATTTGTTACCAAACCGCATTTGCAACCGATATGTCGCGCGCTGATATTGAAAATAAGAATTATTGGCATGCCTTAGAAGGGTTTTTAACCCCAATTGCCAAAGCATATTCAACCGATATTGGTGTTGATGTTGCATCTTTAGGTGTGCAAATCCATGG
>JAPUEP010000245.1 GCA_027492515.1 Hyphomonadaceae bacterium | reverse complement strand
TAAACCAACCTTGCCAGAGCTTCAACGTATCGCACAAACCATATCCGATTGCGAACGCCGCGCAATGGCGGCGGAACGTGACGCAACCGACAGATATTTGGCGGCATTCCTATCCGAACGTATTGGCGCAATTTTTGAGGGGCGCATTACATCGGTTGCAGGGTTTGGTGTCTTTGTTCGTCTTGATGAAACAATGGGCGATGGTTTGGTTCCCGTTTCCCATTTGGGCGATGAATATTTCTTTTTGGATGAAGCGGCACGAACGTTAATTGGCACCCAATCGGGCGATAGATGGCAATTGGGTATGAAGGTTCGGGTTCGCCTTTTAGAGGCTGCACCTATTACTGGCGGCCTTATGTTTGATATGATTTCCGAACCTAAAAAAGGGCCAATTCCCAAAGGCCGCAATATGGGAATGCAAAGGCAAAATGATAGGTTTAAACGCCAAAAAGGCGGCGTGCCGCGCGGTGTTTCAAGAAAGCCAAGTGGCAAAAAGCGCCGCTAATTGTCCTTTGGCTCAACCAATTTGGCAACGAATGCCCCGCTATAATATAATGCAACCAATGGCGCAGCCATTAAAAGTTGGCTCATCATATCGGGCGGTGTGATGAAGGCGGATAATGTTACAATACCCAAAATTGCATAACGCCCAGATTTTAGCCATGTATCACCGCTTACAATACCAACTTTTGAAAGCACGGATTGGATAACTGGTATTTGAAAACAAAGCCCAAAGGCTAAAATAATTGTGGTTATAAGATGAATATAATCAGAGATTTTACCCTGATATGTAACCCCAACCCCTGCCACAGTTTGTTTTACTTCAAGCCGTAATGAGAAATTCATAATCATCGGCATGGCAACATAATATGCCATCGCCGCACCCGCCACGAACAAGACTGGTGACACAATCAAAAACGGCAAAAACGCATGTTTTTCATGTGAGTAAAGACCCGGTGCAACAAAACGATATAATTGAAACGCCAAAACCGGAAATGCCAAAACAATACCGCCAAAAATGGCAATATCCATTTGCGCAAAAAACGGCTCCATTGGTGCAGTATAAATAAGGGCAAGGCCTTTTTGTAAGGCATCAATACCCTTAATTTGTATCGCAGCAGTTTTATATGGAACAAGTAAAAATTCTAAAACCGGTGTCCAAAAATAAAAGCAAATTGCAAAACCAATGAAAATCGCCAAAACACTCCAGAAAATGCGATTTCGAAGTTCGACCAAATGATCCATTAATGGCGCGCGTGAAGCCTCGATTGCCTCTTCATCACGCGTTAAAACAGGTTCAGTAATTGGGGCAGGAAGATTATCACTCATCAGTTTTTACAACTTTTTTTGCGCGTGGTTTACGTGGTTTTTTTGGTTTTGCTTCTTCGATTGGCGCTTCTATTTGCGCTGTTTCTTCCTTAGCAAATTCATATTCAGGCGCAGGATTTGGCTTCATATAATTTTCGCCCAAACTTGTCGCGCTTTCAATTTCGCGCTTTATGTCATTTATTGGGTTTAATTGTTTTAATGAATCAATCTCTTGGCGAAGTGAATCAAGTTCTGATTGTCTTGCAAGTTCGTCAAAATTATGCCGAAAATCACTTGCCATATCGCGCAATTTGCGTGTCCACGCGCCAAGTTTGCGCATAACAATTGGTAAATCTTTTGGCCCAACCACTAATAATGCCACCACAACGATGACAATCCATTCGCTTACACCAACGCCGTCTGACCACATAATATATTCCGCAAAAGCCGTTTAGGCTTGGGTTTTGTCTTTATTTACTGATGCGTCAATAGTTTTTTCGTCATTAAGACGTGGGGCATCACTTGGCGCTTTTGGTTCATCTTCAAGGCCTTTTTTGAAGCCTTTAATGCCTTGTGCAAAATCAGTCATAATACCTGACAATTTTCCCTTACCGCCAAAAACAACAACCACAACAACCAAAATCAACAATAATTGCATCAAGCCAGGTGCGTGCATAAATGCCTCCAAAAAAAATATTTTATAAACGTGACTTAGAGACTTTAGACCATAATTTCACCAAGACAAAGCAGTTTTGACGGTTCATTAAAGTTTTTTTATCTAATTGGTAATCAAGAATTATTCAAAAAAATCTTGAACAAAATCATTTTCGTTAGTTTCAAATGGGTTTTCGATGACTTCATCGTCATTTTGAACATTCTGGCTTGGGCGTGGAACTTCGAAATCTTTTGGAAGATTTGCGCTTAGAATGCCTTGGGCTTGCAATTCGGCTTTGCCCGGTAAATCATCAAGGCCAGAAAGGTTAAAATGTGCCAAAAATTCGTTTGTTGTACGATATGTAAGGGGTTTTCCAGGGCTACGGCGTCTTGCCCCTGGGCGCACCCATTTGATTTCCATCAATAAATCCAATGTTCCACGCGATAAAGAAACCCCGCGAATTTCTTCAATTTCGGCGCGTGTGCAAGGTTGGTGATAGGCGATGATAGATAAAGTTTCCAATGCAGCGCGTGATAATTTTCGCGGCTCTTCCTTATGTTCTTCAAGTATTGGCGCAAGGTCAAAGGCGGTCTGAAAGCGCCAACCACCGCCAGTTTCAATTAATTGCACCCCACGCCCAATATAATGGCGTTTTAGGCGCGCAAGGGCCGAACCAATATCAATTCCCTCACCCAATCTTGCCGCCAAATCTTGGGCGCGTAGTGGAATTGGGGAAGCGAATAATAAAGCCTCTATTTGTCGTTCGATTTGGTCAATATTTTTTGCCAAAACTTCGGCAGTATCAACCAAATCAAGCTTTTGGCGCGCCAAATCCTTTATGGCGCGCGCAATTTCTTGTTCTGTATTTGGTTCATCACTCATGTCTTTAAATTCTTTTGCAGATAGACTTTATCATAAATTTCCAATTGTCGAAGGTTTATTTCACCTTGTTTCACCATTTCAAGCCCTGCTGATAATAGGCTTGCATATTGGCTTTTGGCACTTGGGATTTCGCCTTTAAATTCGTATTTCTTTGGCGCAAATTGCCCCAAATCGCGCCATTTATCATCTTTTGGAACTTTATGGCGAAGGGCGGCACGGGCATCTTCAAGTGAATAGACAGGCCATTGGGCAACTTTGTGAATTTTGGCCTTAACTTTATTGCGCTGGCGCCCATAGGCACGTAATAAATCAATTATGTCAGCTTCGTAAATTGACAAAACTTCGGGTGCTAATTCATCATTTATGCCGCGAACAAAACTCTCCACGCGCATTTGCGGTAATTCATAAATCTTTTCACCCGCCTTACGCATTGAATCAAGGCGTTTTAGGCGCCATGCAAGATGGGATGATAGGATTTCAGGCGATACTTCATCTTCTTTATTTTCGCGCTTTGGCAATAAAAGGCGTGATTTTAAATAAGCAAGCCATGCCGCCATCACCAAATAATCGGATGCAAGTTCAATATTTTCGCGTTTTGCCTTGTTTATGAAAACCAAATATTGTTCGGCAAGTTTTAGAATTGAAATTCGCGATAAATCAACCTTTTGCTCGCGCGCAAGATTAAGTAGAATATGAAGCGGGCCACCATATTCATCAAGCTCGACAATAAAGGCTTTATTGTCATATTCGCCCTCAAACAAATTGGCTTGGTCAGGGGCGTTATGCTTCATTTATAGTCTTTCAGTTGGGTCAGCAGCCAAAGCCAATTTAGTTCCATTTTCAATGCCAGTTAATTCGGTAAAGCGATGCCATGCGGCGTCAAAATCAAATTCATCAGGCTTTTTGGTTGCAATTGCTTCGGCATTTTTTGCGCGCTCAAGTGATTTGCCGTTTAATTCACCGCATGCTTCGATAAATTTAATGCGCGCTTCAAGTGGTTGATTGCAAAGCATAGCCACATCACAGCCAGCAGCGATTGAAGCCTTTGCCTTATCGGTATCGTTGCCACTTAAGGCCTTCATTGAAACGTCATCAGTCATCAAAAGCCCATCAAAACCAATTTTACCACGAATAATTTCGCTAATTACTTTTGATGATAAAGTCGCGCAATTTTCACCATCTAATGAAGGATATTTAACATGCGCGGTCATTGCCATTGGTGCATCTTTTAGTGCCAAGAATGGCGCAATATCCATTTCCAATTCTTCTATTGATGCATCAACAACAGGTAATTCATGATGACTATCGGCAAGGGCGCGCCCATGCCCTGGAATATGTTTAATCACACTTGCAACAGAGCCAGAATGCAGGCCTTTAATCGCCGCCTGCCCTAATTGTCCAATAATTTGTGGATTTGGTGAAAAAGCGCGGTCGCCAATAACTGAATGTGCACCCTCAAGACCTAAATCAAGGCATGGGGCACAATCGGCATCAATGCCAACATTACGCAATTCATAGGCGATTAATTGATGATGCAGAACCACCGCCTCATACGCTTTTTCTTTGTCTGAATTATAAAGTGCGCCATAAATATTATTTGGTGGAAATTGTGGCCAAATTGGTGGTTTAAGGCGTTGAACACGCCCACCTTCTTGATCAAGGAAAATAAGGCAATGACGACCAACAGCTTCCCTTATTTCATCCGTCAAAGCGCGGATTTGTTCAGGGTTTTGGCATGAACGACCAAAAAGGATAAAAGCCCATGGTTGCGCGTCTTTAAAAAACGCTTTTTCATCCGCACTTAAAGAAGTAGCGGCAACATCAATTATTCCAGCAGATAACATTTTATTTCCTAATATATGGGGGCATAAACCCCCATTAATTAATTAGCAGGGATACAATTTGCACCCGCAGATTTTGCCTTTGCACAAAAAGCAACAACTTCATCGCGTGAACCAAAGCCAGTTGCACGAACACGATACCATGTTCCCTTTGCACCCAAATCAGCCGCAACAATCGCAGCATTTCCCTTAAAGCCTTTGGCACGATATGATGCCAAAGCTTTTTCAGCCTGATCTTTTGAAGGGAAAGAACCCAATTGCGCAGATGAACCACCTGTTGATTTTGGTGTTGCTGCCTCAGTTTTAGGGGCAGTAGTCGCAACAGGTTTTGGCGCGCTTACAACAGGTTTTGGCGTTTCAGTTACAGGTTTTGTTGGCACTGCCGCAACTTTTGTTGTTGGTGCAGGTGTTGTAACCGCAGGTTTAGGTGCAATCGCAACAGGTTTTGAAACAACAGGTTTAGTTGCAGGTGCAGCAACTTGGTTCGCAGGAACCATAGGCTCTTGTGAAGCACCATTGGCAGCCTGAACCTCTAATGGTGGTGGTTGCGTTCCATCAACTGAATTATAAACTGCTTTATCAAGGTCTTCACCTGTTGGGCTTACGCCATTAATTGGCGCTTCTTTATAAGTTTCAGTTTGTGAAGCAATTTCAGGCGTTGCATCTTTATTGGCTTTGTTATTGTTGAAGTAAATCCAAACAATCGCAAGCACAACCGCCGCCAAAAGCACCAAAGCCGCCAAAATTATTGGCCCGCGTGATACACCTTCGTCATCACCGCGTGCATCAAAGGTCATAAAGCCTTCATCTTCGTCATCGTCAAAATCATCAAAATGGTCGTTTTGGTGCCCAGGCATCAATTATTCTCCAAAGTTTTTCGCTTGTTTAGCGAATTTTTTGACAGACGTCAGCAATTTGTCACAAGAATCTGTCAAGATTGAACAGTCGGCGATGCTCATCAATGGCAAAATCGTCGGTCATACCGGCGATATAGTCACAAACATGGCGCGCAAGACGCGGCACATCTTTGAAATCTACGCTTTGCCAAAGCGGTGGCAGCGTTTCTGGTTCATTCAGAAAGACTTCAAATAGTTCTTTAATGATTCGCCTTGCTTGTGAACGGGCGCGATTGACCTTCCAATGTCTATACATTTTGGCAAACAAGAATTTACGAAGACTTGCGGCGC
>JAPUEP010000244.1 GCA_027492515.1 Hyphomonadaceae bacterium | reverse complement strand
ACAACCCAAGAACCCGCAATCAAACGCGCATTTTCACAACAAGGGTTGGTTTTGGTAAATACATATCACCAAGATGTATGGTCAACACTTACATATAAAAGAGTAAAAAACTAAACGGCCTGCATGCTTAAACAAGATGTAAAATCTAAAAGCAAAGCTTCATAATCATTTGCGTCTGCTTGCTTACGTTTACCTTGTGGGAAGCGATAATTCCAGAATGTAACAATGTGGTTTATACCGCCCATCATGCGGCCTAAATCAATAAACAAATCAGGGCCTGCAAGAAGGAATTCACGGAAAGCCTGCGCTTTTGCACGGTCTACAAGGTCGCTAAAAGCGCGGTCATATAGATTTACGGTTGCTTCACACAACTTAATGACTTTTACCAAATCAATTTTAATTTGTTGGGTTAGTGCTTTGACATTTCGTTTCGTATCAAAGCTTGTACAATTTACAAGCTGTACACTATCAAAAGTGCGTATAATTTCGGCAAGACTATCGAGACATGTTGATAATTGCCATTTAAAATACAGAAACCCACGCCAAGCGAAAACGCCTTCTTTAAAATCATTACCAGTTAATCCAAGCGCAACACGCATTGGTTGTAATCTATCATCGGCTTCATTTGATAGAATGAGTTTAACCATTTTATCAACAAGTTCTTTTTGATTGCTTTCATCACCACCACCAAAGGCAATACTTACAAGGCGGCGCACTTCATCGGCGGCAAAGTTTTTAATCGCCTCTAAATCAACGGGTGCAAGGTCAAAATAACAATCATCGGCAAAAACATTATGACGGCGAAGATATTCACGAACCAAAAATGGATCAAGCGATGGAATATTATCTAAATATGATAATACTTCTAAATCACGCCTTGCCTCTTCGGTTTCACCGCCAAGCGCTTCATAAAAAACACGCGCGAAATTGGTTTGACCTACAAAAAATGAGTGACCACCAAAACTTAATGAATCTGCGACCAAGGGAAAAATAACTTTGGTTACAACCTTCTTTTTAGTTTGCATCAAATAATCTTCATCGCGGCGTAATTTATGTTTTACAATTATTGCGCGATTAAGCTTTGGCGTAAGAAACATAGGTTTTTGTTGGTAATCACTTGATGTGCCATGCTGCTCATAAACGCGTAAGAGGTTTAGAACACGGCTTGTGGAGCCATGTTTGTGCAACATTTCTAAACTTCGAACACTTTTCACACTGTTTTCTCCGCTATTAATTGCTATATAAACGCAATCAAATAAAAACTCGTTAAAATGCGAAATTTATTTACTGCAAAGTAGCACAGGGATAAAATATGTTCGAAGATAAAGCCAAAACATCTGAAAATTTGCAAAATTTCGATATTTGCGGTGGCCCGCATTATGGAACAAAAAACGTTCCACTTATTCGCGCTGAACTTAAAAAAGCCTTATTAGATGGGCTTTTAGTGCCGCATGAAGATGAATGGCAAAACGAATATTTACCTTCATCACATGATAGATTGATGATTGCGACTGGATTTTCTGGCTCTGCAGGTTTTGCAATAATTATGCAAGAAAGCGCACATATTTTCGTCGATGGACGCTATAGTGAGCAAGTAATTGTTCAAACTGATGCAAATATTTTTAAGATTCATTCATTAATTGACGAGCCGCCATATTCATGGCTTGAAAATAATGTAAGTAAAGGGGCAAAAATTGGTTATGACCCGCGCCTATTTACACCTGATGCCATTAGTTCATTTGAAAATGTTGCAAAAACAAACGGTTTTGAACTTATCGCGCTTGATAAAAATCCGATTGATTTGATTTGGTCTGATCGCCCTGCTTTCCCATCCGCTTTAATGAAACCACATTCAACCCAGTTTGCGGGTGAAAATTCAGCTTCTAAAATTGCGCGTATCGCAGAAGACTTAAGCAATGGGGAAAATGATTGCGCTGTTTTAACTGCGCCAATGGCATTGGCATGGGTGTTTAATATACGTGGCGGCGATGTTTCGCGCACACCGCTTACGCTTGGATCGGCAATTATCAATAAGGATGGCACTTCTTCATTATATGTTGCCCCACAAAAAGTTACGCCCGAAGTTCGCCAACATTTAGGCAATGGCGTTACAATTAAAACAGAGGATGATTTTGAACCTGACCTAAAATCATTAAATGGCAAAAAAGTTTTGGTAGATAATAAAACCACCGCCGCATATTATTTCACCTTGCTTGAAGGCGTTGGCGCAACAATTGTAAAAGGCCAAGACCCAACAATTTTGCCACGTGCATCAAAAAATCCAACTGAAATCGATGGAATGCAAAAGGCGCATAATATTGATGGTATTGCTATGGCGCGCTTTTTGGCATGGTTTGACGAAAATGCACCATCTGGCAAACTAACAGAGATTGATGCATGTCAAAAACTTGAAGAATTCCGCAAAATGTCACCCGAATTAAAAGATTTATCTTTTGATTCAATTTCTGGTGCGGGTGAACATGGGGCTTTGCCGCATTATCGTGTTAATATTGAAACCAATGCGCCAATCTTAAAAGGCTCTCTATTCTTGATTGATAGTGGTGGGCAGTATGATTGCGGCACAACCGATATTACGCGCACCATAAGTGTTGGTGAAATTTCGGATGAAATGAAAGATAGATTTACGCGCGTTTTAAAAGGCCATATCGCCTTATCGCGTATTAAATTCCCTGCCAACACCCCTGGTTGTATGCTTGATACATTGGCGCGCGCCGCATTATGGGATGGTGGCTTTGATTATGATCATGGAACTGGTCATGGTGTTGGCGCATATTTGGGCGTGCATGAAGGCCCACAAAGAATTGCCAAAGTTCTTGCCAATGTTCCACTTATCGAAGGTATGGTGGTTTCCAATGAACCGGGCTTTTATAAAGCCGGCGCTTATGGAATTCGCATTGAAAACCTTCAATATGTAACCAAAGCAGAAATCCCGCAGGGTGGTGAGCGCCCAATGCACCGCTTCCAAACCCTAACCCTTGCCCCGATTGACACGCGCGCAATCAATTTCGCACTTTTAACGCGCGAAGAAGTTGATTGGCTAAATGAATATCACAATCGCGTATTCCGCGAAATCGGCCCTCATCTTAATGATAAAGACCGCGATTGGCTTAAAGCGGCGACTAAGGAAATTTAATTACAAATTGAATTTAGAAATAATGCTCCCCTGCAAAGCGGGGGAGCTGTCGCCCGAAGGGTGACTGAGGGGGCGCGAGTGAAACGAGCCTCGTAAATATCAAATAGGCCTGAAGCTCGCTCACGCTCGCGCCCCCTCAGTCACGATAAATCGTGACAGCTCCCCCGTTTCACAGGGGAGCATAAATTTGCTCTAGTTCGTAATTAGTAACTAAATCACCCCACCATCTTTCTTAGTCACATAGACAATTGTGTCGCGTGGCCAGATGTTGTTTGGGAAAGTTGAATGTGGTTTGTCTTCTTTGCCGCGATAGCGATTGCCTTTTGGGTCTTCATCGCCAATGTGTTGAAGGCCGCAAAAGAAGGTTTTATTATCACGTGATAATAATGGCCCCGTAATTTCGCAACCAATTGGCCCTGTCAAAAATCTTTTAACGGTGCGCGGCGCGGGTGCATTGGTTGAAACCACATAAATTCCGTCATTACATGGGAAATTATCGGGTGTTCCATCGGTGGTGAAGAATGCAAAACCTTTTTTATCAAAAGTAATATTATCAGGCATTGCAAATCTATCACCCAATGTTGTTGGTCTGCCGTCTTTCCATGATGAAAGATTATAGGTTTCACCATCATTACGTGTATTTGGCGCGAACTCTGCCGAATGGTCGCCGCCCATAACAAAAACTTCCCATGTGAATTTGGTTTTTGCATGGTCGCCATTTTCCTCATTGATACGGATAATTTGACCAGTAAAATTCTTCTCGGTTGCGCCTGCTTCATTTTTGCGGCGTGGGTTGGCGGCATTGCCATTAATGCCTTCCGATGTTTGATTGCCAGTGCAAACCACATAGACCGCACCTTTTCCAATGAAAGCGCCATCAACAGGGCTTTCGACATCTTCTGGTCTATCCATTTGGGTTGCGCCAAGGCGGCGCGCAGCTTCACGGGCGCGAACCATTAAATCCCCCTCATCCTTGAATGGGGTTTCAAACATTGTGCGCGGCACGGCATTGGCGGCTTTTAAATTAATTTCAATCCAACGCCCCGTTCCATCGCCTTCAAAACGCGCGGCATATAATTTGCCACTTGAAAGCAAATCGCGGTTTTTAATACGGTTTTTGGCATCAAACTTACCAGTGGTAACAAATTTATATACAAATTCATTGGCCTGATCATCTCCCGTATAAACCGCAATTTGCCCTGATTTTGTAATTACAGTGGTCGCAGATTCATTTTTCTTGCGCCCCAATGCCGTATGTTTGCGCGGCGTCCAATTTGGGTCATAAGGGTCGATTTCAACAATCCAACCATATAGGGATGGGCCATGCGGGTTACGTGCAAGGTCAAATTGCATTGGCCCGCCAAGCTTCCAATTATTTCCAAGCCCAAAACTTGTTTGATCATAATCAAAGCCAGCATCAGAACGCGCATCAGCAAGTTTTTTGCTTTGATAATCACTATTGAAAAACATATTATCGATATTTTCTTCGCAAGTAAGATATGTTCCCCAAGGTGTATAACCACCCGCGCAATTTTGCATTGTGCCAGACAAGACGCCATCTTTATTTTTTGGAAGATTGCCCAAAAGTTTTTCACTTTCATTGGCGATTTCGGTGGCGCATTTTATCCAAGGGTGATTTTTCGCAGGGCCATCATAAATAACTTCAGTAAATGGCGTAATTCTTCGGTTTAACCCTTTGCCAAGACTTGGGTTTTTAACAACTTTCCAATCTTTTCCTTCGTGGCTAACTTCGTAAACTGTAACACCTTGCGCAGCATATAAAGCCTCAACTTCTTGGGCGCTGGCATTTAATTTTCCATCATCAGAAGTCATCATCAAATATGGAACAACATATTCATTATTAGAGCAGAAAATCCAATCCTTACCATTATCAGGCCAAGGATATTGATATTTTTTTGGGAATATTGCCATCATATCATTGCACATTCCCATGCGCTTTTCTTGTTCAATACGATTAAAAACAAAGGGGGCACCAGGTTGAACTTTGGGCTCATCAATCCCTTCAACAAGTGCATCGCCCCATGAAATCAATTTATTCCACTCATACCCCTCAGGCACGGTCACAGTATCAAAATTATTTTCAGGAACCGATTTAAACGAAGCAACTTGGGCATCCGCCTGCGTACCAATAAGATTTAGCGCAGGAATTGCCGCCATTGCGCCCAAAACGCTACGGCGATTAAGATTGATATTTAAAACTTCTTGAAAAATATTTGATTTCATTTCTAACTCTTTTTTGCCTATTAACAGGAGGGTGCACATGCCTTTTGCACCCCAAGTTTTAAACATTTATAACAATAAGGCAAATTGAAAAACTTTAGTTATTACAGCACCCAAATACACTAAAAATTAACCATATTTTTACTACAATCGCCCCAGCAAGAATTGCGTAAATACTGGCAGAATGTAGGTAAAATCATGGAACCAAATCAAGTTTTAGACGTCGCCCGAAGCTCGGTATGGTTGATAATCGCCATGAGTGCGCCTGTTATGCTTGTTGGCCTTGTTGTTGGTGTTGTTATTGGCCTTTTGCAAGCCCTTACCCAAGTTCAGGAAATGACGCTTGTTTTCGTTCCTAAAATTTTGGCTGTTTTTGCGGCGCTTTTGATTTTCTTGCCATTAATGGGCGCACTTTTGAACGACTTTTTTATTGAATTAATGGCGCGTATCGCATCATTCGGACAGGGCGGATAATGGAATTTATCCCTTCACAAATATGGGCAA
>JAPUEP010000243.1 GCA_027492515.1 Hyphomonadaceae bacterium | reverse complement strand
CCCATCGGTTGTTTTGAACAAATCTTCTTCGAATTTTGGTAATTGGCCTGTGCCATACATTGCATTATCACGCACTAAAACTGGGCCACTTGCTTCTGTATAGCCATTTTTCTCAGTATGCGTATCAAGCATGAATTGGCCAAGCGCACGCTCTAAACGTGCAATTTGACCACGTAGCAATACAAAGCGCGCACCTGAAATACGTGCCGCAGTTTCAAAATCCATAGATTTAAAACCGTTTTCAGTAACACCTGCACCAAGTTCGGCATGATCCTTTGGCTCAAAATTAAATTTGCGCGGTGTGCCCCATGTTAGGATTTCAACATTGTCATTCTCATCCGCACCCTGTGGCACATCATCGGCAGGAAGGTTTGGCAGGGTTTGCAAAATTTCATCAATTTGAGCTTGAAGTTCGGCTTCTTTGGCGGCGCTATTTTCCAAAACTTCTTTGGCTTTGGCTACTTCTGCCATAAGGCGATTGGCTTCTTCTTCGTTTTTTTGTGCTTTGGCGGCGCCAATGGCTTTTGACGCACTATTACGCAATGCTTCAGCTTCCATGCGCGCATGTTTTACGGCACGAAGTTCGGCATCAATTTCCAAAATGCGCGGTGTTTGTGATGACAAGCCACGACGCGCCCATGCTTTATCATAATATTCTGGGTTTTCTCTAAGGGCGCGAAGGTCGTGCATTTTCTTTCTCCAATAATTGGCTTGCATTTATTGGGATTTAAGGAAAATGGCAAGTCTTTCAATTGTTATCACCGATTTTTATACAACAAATGATTGCGAATTTACTATTCCGAAAATTTCAGATTTTCCTAGCTTAAATCCAATCCCTAAATACATATGTTAATAAAACTTGACTCATTGTTAAATATTATTAACATCACTTGGCGCGATAAGCGTAACTAAATTTATTAAAAGGTATAAAAATGGCATATAAGGAAAAATTAGCGTGGCTATATTTGATAGGGATGGTTGGTTGTTTTGGGGCGTATTTTACGTTTTTGATATTTAATCCCGCATTTTATTCATGGAATTTCTTAGATCAATTCAAACCATTGGCAATATTGGGCACTTTAAACGCGATAATTGTTGGAATTGGACACTTCTGGCTAATCAGAACCCATGAAAAAGCTGACAGATTAGCAAGAGATGAACGCGACATTGTCATAGAGGCAAAAGCCACCAAAATCGCTTACAGCGTTTTGATTTATGCAATGTTATTTGTAGGTTGCTTTTTGCCATTTTCAGAAACTAAATGGAAAATTGTAAATTGCACAATTTTGGCAGTTTGCATCGCCGAAATAACCCGTAATTCATCAACCATCCTAAGCTATAAGCGTCAATCATCGTGAAAACTATAAATAATAATATTAGGGCACTTCGCTTTGCCGCAAATGAAATGAGTCAGGCCGAATTAGGTTTAAAACTTGGCCTTACCCGCCAAACAATTGCGGCAATTGAAGCCAATAAATATTCGCCATCCCTTGAGACAGCATTCAAAATCGCCGATGTTTTTGGATTAAATTTAGAAGCTGTCTTTAAATGGGAATGAATTTAAAACTACATTCGTTCAGGCGCACTAATCCCTAATAAATCCAATGCAATTTCCAATTGCCCCAAAGTCGCACTTGCCAAGGCAAGGCGGCTTTCGCGTGTTTCACCTGTCGATGACATAATTGGGCAATTGGCATAGAAAGATGAAAACGCACCCGCCAAAGCATAGGCATGATCAGCCAAAATATGCGGCGCACGCTTTTCATACGCGCCATTCAATGCATTTTCAAAACCATCAAGGATTAAAACCAAATCACGTTCTTGCATTTCTTTGATTTCAATTTTGCCAGCTTTAACACCTTGCTCCTCTGCCTTGCGCAAAATTGCTTTGATGCGAACGCAGGCATAAAGAAGATATGGGCCAGTTTTACCTTCGAATGAAAGGAATTTGTCCAAATCAAAAACATAAGAAGTGCCGCGGAAGTTTTGCAAATCGGCAAATTTTAATGCTGCCATGCCAACCATATCGCCAATTTTTGCGCGTTCATCTTCTGGTAAATCGGCGGCAACACCTGCTTCATTTAATTTTGCGGCGGCTTTTTCGCGCACCATTTGAATTAAATCATGAAGCTTTAAAACACCGCCTTCGCGCGTTTTAAATGGTTTTCCATCATTGCCATTCATTGTGCCAAAGCCAATATGTTCCAATTGGTCACGGCGCAAATAACCCGCCAAATCAGAAGCACGGAAAACAGATTCAAAATGTTCGCCTTGGCGTTGATCAACGCAATATAAAACCAAATCTGCATCATATTCTTTTTTACGTTGCACAATTGTTGCTAAATCGGTTGTGCCATACATGGCAGAGCCTTCGGATGAAACAACCAATAAAGGTGGAACATTTGGGCGTTCGCCGCCATCTTTGGCGGGAACCATTTTATCATGAACGAAAACAACTTTGGCGCCTTGGTCTTCGACCAATAATTTCTTATGCTCCAAATCTTCAATCATTTCGGGGATGAATTTGTCGGCATCCGATTCGCCAAGCCAAAGGTCAAATTCAACGCCAAGTGCGCTAAATTCACGTTTCAACGCTTCACGCGATACATTCACAAAATGCTGCCATAAAGCGCGATAACCCGCCCGTCCCGCCTGAAGTTCGGCGGTGGCGCGGCGTGCAATATTGCGGTAGGTTTCATCTGTTTTGGCTTTGGATGCGGCTTCTGGATAAATTCTTTCCAAATCGGCAAGTGTTACAGGTGATTCCTTTGGATATTCGCCGTCAAAATTTTCGTCAAAATATGGTAATTCAGGGTGTTCAATTGATAATGTGGCAATAAGCAGCCCCATTTGAAAACCCCAATCACCAAAATGGGCATCACCCCAAACTTGATCACCACGAAAACGGAAAAGGCGTTTTAAACTATCGCCAATAATGGTTGCGCGCAAATGCCCAACATGCATTGATTTGGCAACATTTGGCCCCGCATAATCAACAATAATCTTGCGCGGATTTTCAACTAATGATGCGCCTTTGCGTTCATCATTTGCGATTTCATTGGCGCGATTTGTGATTGCCGCATCTGATAAAAATAGATTTAAAAACCCTGGCCCCGCAACCTCAACCTTTGAAAGATTTGGGTTTGAAGACAATAGAATTGCAATTTCACTTGCTAATTCGCGTGGGTTTTTGCCATTTTTCTTGGCACATGCCAAAGCGCCATTACATTGAAAATCACCAAATTCAGGCTTTGTAGCGCGCACAACTTGCCCAAACTCTGGCTCGAACCCAAGTTGTTGAAAAATTGCGCCTATTTCTTCGCCTAGGCGTTTGGATAAATTGCTATTCACGATGTTCATTCACTAATTAAGAAATCTATTTTTTTGTTCCGGCATCAATTTTAAAGCGAATGCCATCACGGTTAAATTGCAATTGCTTTTCAGTTAAGTCAAAGCCCACAAGAATTTCAAAATTCGCGCCTGAAACTTCTTTGTTTTTACGCGGTATTGTGATGTTTGAAATTGGTGTTAAGAATCTTGTTCTGTCTTCACCTTTGGCAAAATAAACGCGCCCAGTATAAGTTTTTGTTTCAATCGGGGCGACATCTTTTCGGGTTACAGAAATAAAGTATTTCACATCTTTGAAATCGCCGGTTGCTTTTGGCCCTTTGCCAAGTGCCATATCGATTGCAAGGCTCATCTCAATTGGGTCATCGCCAACATAGCGGCAAGTTGATTTAACATTTTGCATTTCACCGGTATAGCCAACATTGTCAAACTTATTATCGCCATCAACCTCAACAAAGCGTGATGCATCATAAAGAATACGCACTGCAGGGCATGGGCCAGCATTAGGGGTTTGATTATCTTCACCCAATGCCTTGCTTAATCTTGAAAAGAAGCCTTTTTTCTTTGGCGGTGCAATTTGGTTGTTTTCAATTCTTTCAACACCATCATTTGGCGCATCAACCTTTGGCGGCGCAGCATCTTCTGATTCTGCTGGTGGTGGTGGCGGCGGTTTTTTATGGAAAGATGCACATGCCGAAAGGCCAAGAGCCGATAAAACTAAAACAGAAACACTTAAAGAACGCATATTTATACCAAATTCAATCTTGAAAAGCCGCATTTTAACCCATATTGGATTTTTTCAAAAATAGCTTTAAGGCCAAGTTGAAACAATCTCAAGCGGTGGTTACAATTAGAGGATTAAATAATAGCAATGAAAACACTTAAAATCCTTTTGGCAAGTCCGCGCGGCTTTTGTGCTGGCGTTGATCGGGCAATTCATATTGTCGAGCAAGCACTTATAAAATGGGGTGCACCTGTTTATGTGCGCCACGAAATTGTGCATAATAAACATGTGGTTGAGCGTTTAAAAAAACTTGGTGCGGTTTTTGTAAAAGAAGTTGACGAATGCCCCGACGATAGGCCGATTATTTTTTCGGCGCATGGCGTTCCAAAATCTGTGCCAAATTCTGCCAAAGCACGTAATATGATTTATGTTGATGCCACCTGCCCGCTTGTTTCAAAAGTTCATGTTGGTGCGGAACGTCATTATCAAGAAGGCCATGAAATCATCCTTATCGGCCACGCAGGTCACCCCGAAGTTATCGGCACAATGGGGCAATTGCCAGAGGGTGCGGTTTCATTGGTTCAAGATGTTGAAGAAGCGAAAACCTTTACACCAAAAAACCCAAATTCATTGGCCTTTGTTACACAAACCACACTTTCGGTTGATGATACGATTGAAATTGTAAAAGTTCTTGAAGCGCGTTTCCCAAATATCGCAAAGCCACATAAAGAAGATATTTGCTATGCCACAACCAACCGCCAAGATGCGGTCAAAAAACTAAGCCAAAATGCAGATTTATTGTTGGTAATCGGCTCTAAAAACTCATCAAATTCGTTGCGTTTAAAAGAAGTTGGTGAAAAGGCGGGGCTTACAAATTCCCACCTTATCGATGATGCAAGTGCTATTGATTGGGCATGGTTTGATAATGTTGAAACACTTGCACTTACGGCAGGGGCAAGCGCGCCAGAAGATTTAGTTTTAGAAGTTATTGAAGCGTGTAAAAAACGATTTGAAATTATTATGGAAGAATTAGAAGTTTCGCGCGAAGATGTGGTTTTTAAACTTCCGCGTATTTTGACTGATGAATAAAATGAAAAAATTTAGGCAAAAAAACAATTTCATCAAATTTTCAATTGCTTTTTTAATTGCAAGCACAATCCCAAATTTTTCAAATGCGCAAAATTATATTGATATTGGCAAAATTGGTCGCGATGCAGTATCGCGCAACTCGGGTCGATTGGAATTTGCCTTTGCTGATGATGGCGTAAAATTTGGCGCACCAATTTTTATGCGAATTTTCAAGGATAAATCTATACTTGAAATTTGGGCGCAATCAAAAAGTGGCAAATACAAATATCTTAGGCAATATAAAATATGCGGCGCGAATACCGCAAATATTCCAAGTGGCGTTTATTTCATCGGCGCCCAAAGCCTTAATCAGGGCCAAAGAAATAGTTTTAGTGTCGCAACATCATTTCCAAATGCTTATAATATCGCGCAAAAACAAAGCGGCCATATTATTCTTGCGCCGCGTTGTGCACCTGCGCCAGATATTGGCCTTACTGACCCTGATATGGATGAAATGTTTGCAATCATCTATAAATCTATAAGCAATGGTCAAAGTGCAATTCAGCTTCAGGTTTTGCCATTTGCGCTTAATGGCTTTAATATGTTCACCGCACAAAAGAAGCCAAATTATAATACTTTAAAGCAATTGGCGCCAATTTATTCAAAATTTGAAGAAACCAAAAAAGTGCCAAAAATTACAATAAGTTCGGCTGGCTATAAATTAATTACAAAATAAAACGGCCCCCATTTCTGAGGGCCGCATAT
>JAPUEP010000242.1 GCA_027492515.1 Hyphomonadaceae bacterium | reverse complement strand
GGCATAACCTGCAAGTGATTCAACACCTTCTTGAATACGCGCACCACCCGCATCAAAAAGACCAATAATTGGCGCGCCATTTTTGACCGCCATTTGTTGAACTTTAACAATCTTTTCGGCGTGAGAACGTGATAAAGAGCCACCAAAAACCGTAAAGTCTTTAGAGAAAACATAAACAAGGCGACCATTAATTGTGCCATGCCCAGTAACAACACCATCGCCAGGGATTTTTTTGGTATCCATACCAAATTCTTTACATCGGTGTTCGACATAAACGTCATATTCTTCAAAAGAATTTTCATCCAATAATAGTTCAAGACGTTCACGCGCAGTAAGTTTGCCCTTTGCATGTTGTGCATCAATTCGTTTTTGACCACCGCCTAATTCGGCCTCTGCACGTTTAGCTTCCAACATTTCGATGATATGTTTCATAATCGTCCCCAAACTATTTTTGACAATTTGCCATAAACAACAAAAATAGCAATGACAAGCCGCCAAAAGTATATATTATATAGAATACCTAGTTATATATGTTTTCACCAAAAACAAAACAATTTCAGACTATGACTTGGCAAATTATATATATTTTTGTAATCTTAAAAAATGGCATCTTCAAAAGCGAAAAACATAGATAAGCAAAAAAATAAAAAGATTTGGATATATGTTTTTTGCGGCATATTTTCCTTCATTGCCATAAGCACATATTTATTCCGCACAAATATTTTCAAAGAGCTTATTGGTCCAAACATCCCATTTCAGGTTGATGAACCACCCCCTGCCCCTGATTATAGCGATTCATCGGCATGGGCGAAAAGGCCGCAAGGGGCATTAAACAATAAACCCGCAGTTTTTTACGTTCATCCAACAACTGATTATACTGGATCATACGGTTGGAATGACGATATTAATGATGCAAAATCGCGCGAAATTCTTGAAAAAGTTGCGATACCAAATCATGCAATGCCATTTAATATTGATGGCAATTTATGGATACCAAGATATCGTCAGGCAACATTATTCTCAACACTTGCTTATAATGATGATACGCGTGGCGCACTTGAACTTGCATATCATGATGTTGAAACAGCATTTGATAATTTCCAAAATGCAATTGGCAAAGATACGCCCTTTGTAATCGCAGGAATGAACCAAGGTGCGCTTCATATTACGCGCCTTTTACAAGCGAAAATTGCGAATTCGCCGCTAAATAATCGCCTAATCGCGGTTTATTTAATCGACCAAACCATCGCGAAAGATGAATTAAACAATCAAAATTATGGTGATTTGAAAATTTGCACCGATAAGAATCAAACGCATTGCATTGTTTCGTATCATGCAATTGATGATAATAATCAGCGAAACCAAAAATTATTCAAAAATAGAAGCCCACTTTATACTTTAAGTGAAAATTACCATACGCTTGCCAATAAAGAAAATATTTGTGTTAATCCCATTAATGGCGGCACATCCGATGCGGCGGATAGTGCACAAAATAAGGGGTCTGCGGCGGCAAATAATCTTGAAAATGGTATGGAACCTGCATTTTTGCCGTTTGAAACTGGGGCAATATGTAAAGACGGGATTTTATTGGTTGAGCATAATCGTTCCCAAAGTTTAAAGCCGCCATGGTTTGAACTTGGAACTTTTTACAAAATACCTAATTATAATCTTTTCTATCAAGCACTACAGCAAGATTGCCAAAACCGTATAAATATTTTTATGCAGCAGAATAAAAAATGATGCCCCAATATCAAAAACAATTGTATTTGGGCTTTGCAAAATTATTTCCTTCAGTCTAATGCAAGCTTATGTCTGATATTAAACCACCGAAACAACTTAAAAATTCTTCTGAATGCGAAAACATGCAGGATGTAAGGTATGAAGTTGATAGACTTGATCAATTAATCGTCGAATTACTTGCCCAGCGTCAAACTTTCATGGATGCAGCAGCAAGAATTAAGGCAGATAGAAACCTTGTTCGCGATGAAGCAAGAATTGAAGATGTGGTGGCAAAAGTTAAACAACACGCAAGCGAACATAATTTATCACACGATATTGTAGAGCCTGTTTACAGACTATTGATTGAAAAATGCATTGCGCATGAATTCAATACTTTTGATAAAATATATCCAAAATAATTTAGCTTTTTAAGCTATCCATCGCAATTTTATACTCTAAATTGGCAATTTCGGTAATTACACCGTCCAAGGCTTGGATTATTTGTTCACGCCACATGAACTTTTCATCTTTGGATAAAATACCCGATTTAGCAGCTTCTTCGGCACCATTGCAAATATCAGCAAGCCCCCATGCACCAATTGAGCGTGCAGAACCTTTAATTGTATGCGCCCCAACCATCCAATTCGGGGTTTCATTTTCAGGTTCAAGCAATTTTACCCAAATTTCTGCCTGCTGCCTAAAAAGGCCAAGCACCTCTGACTTAAGGTCAGTATCACCCATTGTCATCTCATCAAGATGCGCAATGTCGATAATTGATTTTTTATTTGTGTCGTTTTCCATGAATTAAAATTAATACAACTTCCTAAACAAATTGTTCATTATACAGTCAGCTTTAAAAAGTTACACTTAATTTGCGTTACCGCTTAGTTTAAGGACTTATGGTCATGAAAAAAGTTTTTGGTTCAAAATCTATTAAAAGTTCTATATTTGCAATTTCAGCAATATTGACTGCTTCCACTTTATTTAACGCAAACGCATATGCACTTGCAAGACCACCAATGGAAGAGCGCGATGTAATAATAAAGCACGGTGACACTGGCAATAAGGGTGACCGCGTCAATCTTTCACGCGATGATAACCAACAAGAAAAACGTCAGGAATATCGTCAACCACAAAGAACGGAAAACCCAAGGCCGACTGAGCAAGATTTATCACGAATGAATCAAATGCAATTTGGGCGCCCTAATCCATTCCCAAATCAAAATAATTATCAACGCCCACCACAAACCCCTGAAACACCAAGGGTTGCGGATCGCGATAATGGTCGTGATATGCGAAATGATAATCGTCGTAATGATAATAATAATGATCGCCGTGGTGATTATCGCAATGATGACCGCCGTGATAATGACCGCCACGACAACCATCGCGATGATGATAATAGACGACAAAACAATTGGAATAATGGTTGGAATTGGGGTTCAAATAACAATCATAATGATTATCGCCGCGATGATAATAGAAGAAATAATAATTATTCATGGAATCATTATGACGATAATTCACGCAAACATTTTGAATTTGGTCGTCGCGAAGGCCAAAATTATTGGGGACCAAATGGCAATAATTGGTCACGTTGGAATAATTCATGGGGTGACCCAAATTATTATGCACGCCGCTGGGGCTTTGATGCATATGACCAATATCGTGGTTGGCGTCGCGGGAATGTTTGGTATTCACACCCAAGCCTTTGGAATGATTGGGGTGGCTGGTATTCATTCTTCTTATCTGATGGAATTTGGGGATTTAGCTACTCAAACTATGGCGACCCATATTATAATTCATACGGCAATCAATGTTTAAAAATGCAAACAAGTGATTGGCAATATGGACGACGGGCAATTTATAGCTTTGTTGCATGCTTAAATCGCTGGGGCCAATATGAAGAAGTTCGTGGAACACGCAATTTCGAAGGTTGGGACTATTAAAATTTGAAAATTTGGGGCGCTTTAAGTGCCCCATTTTTTTTGCATTAAGCGACATGCTTTACATTTTGTTGTGAGCTTTGGTTCAAGGCATTAATAATTGCCTGAACTTCGTGGCATGCATGAACAATATCTGGTAATATTGCTTGCCGCCCTTCAACACTATGCTCACCTACGGCGCGGCCCGCAAATTCTGCAACCCTGCCTGCGCCAATGCCTGCCGCAATTGCACATAATTCTTCACCAGCGCGCGCGAAGCAATCAGTATCGGTAAGGACAATTGAAGAATATAATTCACCAACCTTACGCGGCCATAAATCGGAAAAATCGTGCAAAATACCTTCAAGCGAGTGAATTCCCGCTATTTGGGCATATTTTTGAAGAACAGCAACATCGATAATTTTTGGTGCAATTTTTTCGCTATGTTCGGGCGAAGTTTCTTCATTCACATCATCGATATAATAATCATCTGCTGATGAGTGTAATGTATTTGCAAGCGCTTCTAAATCCACAGGTTTAGATAATACGATATCCATACCTGATTGTTTACAAAACTCGATTTCAGAAGTTTCAGTTCGTCCAGTTAGACCAACAATTGGTGTTGATGTATTCATTGACGCTTTACGGATTTCAGTTGCAGCAGTTGCCCCATCCATTCTTTCCATAGTTACATCAAGTAAGATTACGTCAAAATGCTCATGTGTGGCTTTTTCTAGCGCTTCATCGCCATCCGTTGTGGCAATAACTTCAAAGCCAACATTTGTAAGAAAATGGCAAACCATTTTCCGCATACCAGCATTATCTTCTGCATAGAGAATTTTCAACATATCAACCCCTAAGCGAATAAAACATGCCCTATTTACTTGATTATTAACAAAAATATAGTTTTCTGTAAAAAAATGGCAAAAATGCATTAAATTTACATATCAACCGTTAAATTACCATCAAATTATAAGCTAATGATTGACAAATTGACGCAATATAATATGCTCAAAACAAGACAAATTAGGTTGGGGAATGTCTTATGGAACAGTTTTTTAGCATATTAATTCAAAAAATAATCGCTGTTTCACTTGGTATGTGCTCTATAAATTACCAACCTAATGATGGCAAATATGCACAAGTGGATTCTTCTGTGACTGCATTTGAAATACAATTGGGCAGTAGTAACCACGGTTTTACCGCCACAATGGATACCCAAAGCGGCTCTACAAATCTTGATAATCTTGGTGCAAGCTCAAAATCGCATTTAAAAAGCCTAAGCCTTACTTTTGGCGAATAGTTACAATTATAAATTGCATATAAGGTATAAATCATTCAAATAATGATAAGCTTGTCATTTATTGGTGATTAATCATATTGCAAAACGTTTAAATATGGCGTTTTAGTCACTATCTAATATCAAATTTTCAAATTTGCTTTGAATTATAACGGCGATAAAAAATGAATAACAGCGATAACAACGAATATAATAAAATTGCTGAGAAAAATAAAAATTCAGATTTTGAATTACATGACCCAAATGAAGGCACGTCACCTGCCCGTGTTTTTGAAAATGCGCTTACAAATCAAACCGAAGCTTTTACATTTGAAACCGATGAAGAAGAAACCATAAAGCAGCGCAAAAGAAGGCGTAAAAAAAAGCCGCAACCTTATTTATTGGTTTTCTCATTGGTTGTTGCCACTTTATACATAATTGGCGCGCTTTTATATGTTAATAATCTTCAAAATAAAGCGATTAATGAGCTTGATGTTTTCACAATGATTGTAACCCTTCTTGGGCCTGCGGCATTAACTGTGCTTGCTGGCTTTTTGGGTGAATCAATAAGTAAGGCAAACCGCGATTCAAGAACATTAACTTTATATGCAAAGCGTATTTTAGAGCCTGAAAAATCACTTTCAGACGGTGTTAAATCACGCCTTTCAAGCGTTCGTGAAGAAATTGAAAAACTAGAAGTAACAATCAATGCCGCAACAAACCGACTTGCTGGACTTGAAGAAAATATAAGAACAAAAAATCTTCAATTACGTGAAGTAACCAACGAAGCGCGCGGCGGCGCTGATCAATTGGTAAATACTATGGAAGCTGAACGTAACCGTCTGTCTTCTATTTTAAACGGCCTTGCTGAACTAAATAAATCGGCACAAAATTCGGCGCGGCAGGCAACAATTGGCCTTGATGAGAAAACTGCCCTTTTAACCAAAGCCGCCGAAGCTTTGACCGAAACCTCAACCAATGCCGCGAATGCCGCTGAAAATGCTGCTCAAAGACTTGATGGCGCAGTTGATAAAG
>JAPUEP010000241.1 GCA_027492515.1 Hyphomonadaceae bacterium | reverse complement strand
ATCACTTTAAACCATGACATTGACCGTGATTGGTCTTGGCGTGAGGTTTTACTTTCATCTGGCGCTCAAAAGCAAACAACAGAAGATAAAATCAAATCAGATATTTTGAACGAATTTGCGTTGGATAGAATATTGAATGATGCCACTTTGGAACGCTATCTTCAGGCCTATTCAAGAAATGCGATGAAGGCAAAAGATTTGACCAGATCAAATCTTCCGATGCAAATAAGCGGCCTACAGCGTAAAATAGCTGAAAATCTTGAACTAAGACCATTCCTTGCAAGATTTGTTGATGAGCGTCGTGAATTGGTAAAACTTGGGCGCCTTCGCGGTAATGATTTGCGAATTTATTTACTTGCCGAAGCATCCTTGGATTGATTTTGCTCAATAACCCAATCAAGGATTTGCCCTGCCGCAATTTGTGTTGCGTTTTGTAGCGCAAGTGCGGGTTCAATTGCATTACCTTTTTTGGCAATTGTATCAATTTCAAAGACTTTATTGGCAATCGCGCTTCTGTCATAATAATTAATAAGGCGCGCACTTATTGTAACATTTGCATGGCCAGGTTTACGCCAACCAGGTTCGGTTACATCAAACCTTGTAACATCAAGCGCAAGGAAATAATTTGCCCTTAAAGTTGTTGTTTCGCGCCCAACCAATTTGAATGCCAATGATTTATCGAAAGTCTCAATCAAAAGGCTTTGAATTGCCTTTGGCGCAGGTGCAATAAGATTTACGCCATCAACATAAGCAAGCGAACCATCAGGCAAATTTACCATAATCTCATTAGTTGCAAGACTACGCGGCATTTGCGGAACATCAATAATGATAGACTTATCAGTGGTTTCGCGCGCCACAATATCTTTAGAAGCGTAAAATGGCGCGATAAGCGCAGGCTTACCAGGTTTTGGCAAAAGCGACACGCAACCACCAAGCATTGTAGGAATTACAAGGCCAATCACAGAAAATTTCAAAAATGATTTTATACGCATTATTTTTTCCAGCGAACTTTTTTGCTTGGTGCTTTTGCAAGTAAGCCTGTTGGGCTTTGGTTTAAGTCTTGAACTAATTTATCAATATTGTCACCAGCAGTTGAAATTTCTTTTGCCGCAAGGCTTAAATCAGGCAATGTTTCATTCGACCCAATACGGAAGAAATCATCAACCGATGCAGATGCCTTATTAACGCCATTTGCCGCATTTTTAATTTCCAAAGTTGCATCACGCAATTGAACATTGGTTTTATCAAATTCTTTCAAAGAATTTCGTGTATCAGACGTAAGACCACGTAAATCCTTAACCAAGAATTGCCCATCATCAAGAATTGAGTTTGCTTTTTTTGAAATCGTGCCTGTTTGCTCAATCAGGCTTTGTCCTAATTGTGAATATGTTCCGGCGGCGGTATTAAAACTATCACTACTTGATTTGGTGGCTTGTGAAAGTGTTTGGGCAAGGCGCGAAACCTCAATACCTGCTTTATTAATATTATTTGCCGCTTCGTTGGTTTTATCCAAAAGCGCACCGCGCGCACTTATAAGCTCACTTGCGCGGCGGGTATTTTCAAGAGTTAATGCAAAATTACGTAGATTTTGATCATCAAGCAGCATTTTCATGCGGTTCAAGGTTTCAATCGAAGTATCAACAACCCCCTGCCCACCTTGGAATAATCTATCTAATTGGCCATAGCGGGTTGTAATTACTGGGCGCTCTTGCCCCGCAAGTTTAACAAGCGGGCCAGCATTCTTGCTTCCTGCAAGAATTTGAATATATGCAAGGCCAGTAAGCCCCGCAGGCTCAAGCTGTGCAACTGAATCAGATTTTACAGGTGTATCAGACAAAACACGAATTCGCGCAACCACAGAACTGGGGTCAGTTTTATCAAGGCCTAATTTGGTGACTTCGCCAACTTTAATGCCGTTAAACCTTACCTCACCGCCCAATTCAACGCCGCGAACTGGTCCATTGAATTTCACATCATATACAGCATAAGATTTATCCAAACCTGCATTGGCAATCCATACCGCAAATATAGCAGCCATTATCAATGAAAGAAGCGTAAACGCCCCAATCAATATATAATTAGCCCGTGTTTCCATTAATTACCCAATAAAACCCAAAATTAGAATCAATAAATATTTATCGCCCACATTTTAAAGTGGAAAAATAATATAGCAATGCAAACTTCCTTTGCATAGAAATAGATTTTAACCCAATGCAGCGCGCCCACGCGGCCCTGAAAAATATTCTTTTAACCATCCGTCCGCCTGTGAACGCACATAATCAAGTGGGCCAATTGCTTCAATATGTTTATTGGCAAGTGCCGCAACCCTATCACACGCATCGCGCAATGTATCTAAATCATGGGTTATAAGAAAAACTGTAAGCCCTAATGTTTCTTTTAATTCATTGATTAATTCATCAAATCGACCCGCAGTGATTGGATCAAGGCCTGCGGTTGGTTCATCAAGAAATAAAATATATGGATCAAGCGCCAAAGCCCTTGCAAGGGCGGCACGTTTTCGCATCCCACCAGATAATTCAGACGGTAATTTTTGTGCCGAACTTAATGGAAGCCCCGCCATAAGGATTTTTAATTCGGCAATTTCAACCATCATTTTTTTTGAAAGATTTGTATGTTCTTTCATCGGTATCATTACATTTTCAAGAACATTCATTGATGAAAAAAGCGCGCCATCTTGAAACATTACGCCCCAATAAGATGCAAGTTGCTTTTTGGCGGCATCAAGGTTTTCCCAAACATTAACCCCCATAACTTCAACAGAGCCTGAAAACGGGCGATTAAGGCCAATGATTGTTCTTAATAAAACTGATTTACCGGCGCCAGAGCCACCAACAAAGCCAATGGTTTCCCCGCGTAAAACATCTAAATCAAGGTTTTCGTGAATGATGTTTTCACCAAATTTATTGGTTACACCACGCAATTTTATTGCGATTTCGCTTTCATCGCATTCAAGTATGGGGGTGATTGCATCTTTTGGTATCATATCTCAAGCTCATTATAGACCATTGCGAATATGGCATCCACAACAATGACCATGAAAATAGATTGAACAACTGCGGCAGTTGTATTTTTCCCAAGTGAAATAACGTCATTTTCAACTTCAAGGCCTTTACGGCATCCAACAATTGCAATTATCGACGCCATGATTGGAACTTTTGCCATGCCAACCCAAAAATGGCGCGCGCCGACATTTTCCTGAAGCCTTGTAACAAACATTTGCACGCTCATATCAAGGGAAAGAATTGAAACAATACCACCGCCAATAAGCCCCGCAAGCATGGCAAAGAACACCAATATTGGCATCATGAATAGTAATGCCAAAACCCGTGGAACCACCAAAACATCCATTGGTTCAAGCCCCATAATCGACATTGCGTCAACTTCTTGGTTCATTTTCATTGAACCTAATTGCGCAGTAAACGCGCTTGCCGAACGCCCAGCAAGAATTATTGCCGTGATTAATACCGCAAATTCACGCAATACTGACCACCCCAAAAGCTCAACCACAAAAACTGATGCGCCAAAGCTTTGCAGGGTTTGCGCACCCATAAAAGTGATTACGACCCCGATAAAAAATGTAAGCATGAATACAATTGGTATTGCATTAAAACCCGCAGATTCCATAATTGCAACAGTTTGCGTCCAACGGATTTTTTGCGGGCTAAATATTGATTTTACAAGGCTATAAATTGTTGCGCCAACAAAACTTATGGTTGAAACAAATTCTGCCCATGCATTTTTCAAGGCGTCCCAAACACGTTTCCCGACCAAAACAAAAATATCGGTTTCGGCAGGTTCGATAAATTCAGTATCGTGATATTTGCTGATTTCTTGCAAAAGTCGTTCAAAACTTTGGTGATTTCCTATTATATTGGGCATTTTTTCATGATTGATAAGTTTTGAAATTAAATGCGCGCCCGATGTATCAAACTTTCCCAATTTGACAACATCGATAGTTGCAATATGGGCATTATTAGTTTGCAAATAAGATAATATTTCCTCAATTACGCCGCCCATTGGCCCGATAGAATCAATATCAAAATCGCCAATAATTTTAAGTACTCGCCCATCGCTTCCATCGCCAGAAAGCAATAATTTTGGCGCAATCACAGGATTTGTTTCACTCTGTAAATGTGATTGTTCCATAATTTCCTTAAGCTTTGTAATCTATGTAATAAGTTCATAGGACGTTGCAAATAAATTTGCAACGGAATCATAAACATCATTCGTTCAACTATATTATAATAGGTGACATATGAGATTTAGAACTGCATTTGCAATATTTCTTACATTATTGGCCACAAGCGCGCTTGCACGCCCAAATTTTCGCCAAAGAATTGAAGATTTAAGAAACCAAAAACAAAATTCACAACAAATTGCACAACAAGAAGAAATAAATATAAACGGCACAAGCCGCACATATATTGTCGATAATGTGAATTATAATAAATCAAACCCAAAGCCGTTGATGATTGTATTGCACGGCGGCGGCGGTAGCGCACAACAAGCAAAATCTGCTTATGGAATGAGCGAAAAGGCAAGAGCCGAAAACTTTGTTGTAATTTACCCAAATGGTAGCGGTCGCCAAGCCGATAAATTCCTTACATGGAATGCAAAACATTGTTGTGGTTATGCAATGGAAAATAATGCCAATGATATTGGTTTTATTAGTGCGCTTATCGATAAAGCAATTGCCCAATATGGCGTTGATAAAAGCCGAATTTACGTCACTGGAATGTCAAATGGCGCAATGATGACACACCAATTGGCAATTGCATTACCAAATAAAATAACCGCAATTGCAACCGATGTTGGAACAATGTTTGGCGATGAAAAAATGCCATCAAGCCCAGTGCCAGTTCTTATTATGAATGGCATGAAAGATGAAATGCTTCCATTTGAAGGCGGAACATTGGGAAAATTTGATAAAGCGTGGGATGGCACAAAAATGAAACCTGCAAATTATCAGGCGCAGTTTTGGGCCAATGCAAATCATTGCCAAAACACCCCAAAAACCTTTGAAAATGATGAAATCATTCAAAATGACTTTATCTGCCCAGCAAATGCACAGGTAAGGCAAATCATTGTAAAAGAAGGCACGCACACATGGTTTGGGGCAACATCACGCCGTAAAAATGCCCCTGCACCTTCTTATGATATTGATGCAAATGATGAAATTTGGAAGTTTGTTTCGCAATTTAAAAAGTAATCAGGCATTTACATAAGGCCAAATTTGCTTAATCTACCTATATTAAAATTCATGGGGAAATTATGCGCCTTTTTGTGCAAGAAGAAGTTTGGCCTTTAAAAACTGTTTTTCGTATCGCCCACGGCGCACGAACAGAGGCACGGGTTGTAAGTGTCACATTAGTTGAAGAAGATGGCACAACAGGGCGCGGCGAATGTGTTCCCTATCCGCGATATGGCGAAAGCCCTTTAAGCGTTATTGCCCAAATTGAGGCTTTGCGTGAAACTATTGAAAACGGTATTGATAACCAACAATTATTGGAATTATTACCGCCATGCGCCGCAAGAAATGCAATTGATTGCGCAATATGGGATTTGAATTGCAAAAAATCAGGAAAAAGAATTTGGGAATTAGCGAACCTTCCTGAACCAAAACCTGTTCAAAGCGCCTATACAATCGTGATTGATGAACATGATAAAATGGTTGCGGCGGCAATTGAGGCGCAAAATTATCCATTACTTAAAATTAAAATCGGAAGCATTGATGATATTGATGCAATTGTTGAAATTGGCAAAGTTCGCCCCGATGCAAACTTTATAATTGATGCCAATGAATCACTTGATGAAAGTGGTTTTAAAAACTTGCTTTCAAAAACTAGCCATATGAATGTTGATTTGATTGAACAACCATTCAAAGTTAATGAAGATGGCGCTTTACGCAAGATTGCATCCCCAATTGCCATTTGCGCCGACGAAAGCTTTCATTCAGGTCGTGATATTG
>JAPUEP010000240.1 GCA_027492515.1 Hyphomonadaceae bacterium | reverse complement strand
AGATTATCAATACCCAAGAGCAAAATTACATTGGCTATCCAAAATATGCACCAGTTTCAAAACCATTTAACGAGGCCGATTGGAATTTAAATGATATGTCACCCAAAGCAGGATGGCAAAGCCTTTTCCCGAAGGTTGGGATGGAGCACTAATAAAAATAAGAAAATGCCTCGAAATAACTTGCCCCGCAATTTTTGCGGGGCATTTTTATAAAGCGCGGTATTTGAAATTTTTATATGACACTTTACCAGTGCCGCACGAATAGATTGCGGGTTTTAACATCATAAAACCACCGCGCACATTGTGATTATAACCTGAAACTTCCATACCTCTATCAAAGCGTTTCCAGTTTTTGCCATCATCTGACGTAAAAAATGAAACTATATTTTCAAAATTCCTAAGGCGCATGAATAATTTTTTGCCATATGGATTTTTGGGTTTTCCACGCTCAATCCCATATTGGTGGGTAATGAAATTAGTAGAATTAAAGCCAAGGCCACAATAAAGCATTTTGTCATAAAATAACAAAAGACCGCCCCATGAATTATCTTCGATTTCAATCTGCGCCTCAATTTCATAGGCTCTATCACCAACAATAAAGCCAAGTGGCGCGCTATTTGATGGCGCATTTCCGAATGCACCCAATTCGAGAATATTATCATTGATATTTAAGCGATTAACATCATTTTGACCAATATAATTCCATTGAATGCCAAATTTTGATTTTGAAAAATCATCACTTAGCGCGATACCATTAGGCGATTTATATTTGGCTTTTGGCGCTTTAATTGGTTTTGATAAATCATCACCGCCAAAAACTGGCCAGCCATCTTTTGACCATGTGACAGGGGCGAGCAAACATTGCCGCCCCAATGTTATAAAGTCTTTTTCATAACCATGATAAACAGACCAAAACTCACCCGAATTGGTTTGGAAAATGGTTGCATGACCGCGGGACCACCACATTTCATTTTTGGATTTTGAGCGAACCAGTGGATTTTGCGGGCAATTTTCAAATGGGCCGTGAATTGATTTTGAACGCGCCGCAATTACCATATGCCCAGTTGGTGGCCCTGCGGTTCCGCCTATTGCGGTTATAAGATAATAATATTGCCCATGTTTAAAGATTTTTGGCCCTTCGGGTGAAAAGCCTTCAACATCCCAATCATCGGGGTATTTCCATGGCTTATATATGTTTATTGGTGCATCAATAACTTTTAAGCCATCATCAGATAAAGTCACCCTATCGCCGCCTGATAAGAATAAATAACGTTTATTATCTTCGCCAATTGCATGACCGGGGTCGATATGATTATGAAGACCTAAATCAATTGGCTCTGACCATTTGCCGTCAATTTTATCACTATAAATTACGTAAATTGTGTTTTGCTTTGGGTGTTTTACCGCAAAATAAATATAGAAGCGCCCATCAATTTTAACCAAATCTGGTGCCCAAACTGAACCGACATATTGGCTTAGGGCATAAGTAATCGGCACCCAATTTACCAAATCTTTTGAATGATAAATCACCAAACCCGGATAGGCTTCAAAACTTGAAACCGTAAGATAATAATCATCGCCATCGCGCAAAATTGATGGATCTGGGTGATCCCCTGATATTATTGGATTTAAAAAAAAGCCATTTCCTAAATCTGCCTTGCGCTGATTTTCAATGCCACGCGCCCATGTTGCCATTGGCGCGCAATCAGCAAAAGCAGGATTTGCAAAAAGGCCAAGCGCACTTGCGCCAGATAATTTTAATGTGTCGCGGCGGTTCATTTATGTACCCTGCTGTATGAATGGAACTTTTTCGAATAATTTGCGCTCTTGCCTGCGCGGGTCATTTTGCATTTTGCATTTTGTATCAAAAATCATGGTTGCGCGATTGGGTAATTTATATTTTTCCCATTTTGGCAATTCATTGCTTTGCGGATTTGCAAATTTGGCAAAATTGGCAAGGCTTTTGGAAAATATCTTTGCAACCAACTTTGCCCCCGCCCCGTCATCACTTAATGATGATTTGGCATTTGTGGTTTGAAATGCCATTGGAATATCAATTGTGTGCGGCGCACCCCATTTGCCATTATCTTTTTGTGATTGATAATCAAATTGATAGACATAAGCAGGGTTGGTTTTTGCCCTCTCCTCGGCCTCAATGATTGCGCCGCGCCATGAACGGCCCGCAGTTGTGGCAGCAAAGAAAATATCAGACGGCGAATAATTTGGATATATTTTCCGATAAGTTTCAATCACCAAATATGGATCAATATCAACCCTATATTGCGATGGTAATTTTTTGGGTAATTCATCCCAAGTCAAATTATGATTGTCGGGGTCATTGCCAAGAAACAATTTTGTTTCATCATGTGTATTGCCAATTATCATTGGTACATTAACACCCCAGCCATTGGCATTTGGGTAAAATGGATGATTGAATAAAATCACTTCATCCAACACTGGCCCCATATAAAGACCGCCATTTCCAATTATTGGATCAATTGTTTTCAAAGCCGCGATAATTTCATTTTGCGGCACTTTGGCAATCAAATCCAAACCATTCAAATCAGGCTTTAAACCAAGGGCATTCAAAAGCGATATTGCGCGCTTGGTGGCATTGCCGCCGCCCGATGCCGTAACCTGCTGCCCCGACATTGTAAGGGCGCGTGAAAAAAGCCCTTTGGCGCTTGGAATTGCCATTAAGGTTGCAATTTTTGCACCACCGCCTGATTGCCCAAATGCCATAATTCGACTGGCATCACCGCCAAATTGGGAAATGTTTTCTTTAACCCATTTCAATGCCAAAATTATATCAAGTTGACCAACATTTCCCGATTGGGCAAACTTGCCATAATTGCCCGTTAATTCGCGTTCTAGCCGTGATAAATACAAATAACCAAAGGCATTAAGGCGATGATTTATCGAAACCACAACAACATCATAATCATTGCACAATTTCGTGCCATCATACATGGGGTCGGAACCTGAACCATTTGAATAAGCGCCGCCATGAATATAAAACATCACTGCACGCTTTTTATTATCAAGCGCGGGCGTAAAAATATTCAAAAACAAACAATCCTCAGATTGATTTGGCTCATTATTTGATTGCGGGCTTGCGGCACCATAATCAAAGGCGTTTAATTCACCATTCCATGATTTTGCCCTTGGCGCTTGAAAACGCTGATTTGATGTATCATCGCCATAAGGAATGCCTTTGAAAACAAAAATATCATTTTCAAATTTACCATTAATAATGCCAGATTTCGTCACAACCATTGTATTTATGGGCGCGCCAATGGCGGGGGCGGCAATCATTGAAATTCCCATTGCCCCAATAAATCCGCGTCTATTCATTTCTCACCTATGGAATTAAATAATCTGACAATTCAGGGACAGATTTGGCAAGTTCGCGCGCAACAATTGCCGAAAATACTTTCGCACCATTTTCACCAATATGCGTGTAATCAAAACCAAGATTGACTTTGCCGCTTGGAACACCGCTTTGCTTTGGTTTTTCGGCAATGCAATTTTGTGTGCTTGGCGCTTGAATACAATTCATTGGCGCGGCGGGTGCTACAGGTTTTGGCGCATCTTTTGTTGTGCCTGTTTTGGCGGCATCAATTAAATCTTGGCTTGGCGGCAATTGCGCCAATTCAAGTGATTTTACCGCCCCCATTTCCTGCACAGCTTGCGCCGATGCCGCATTCAAATCAAGCAATGGAACTTTTTCTTCTGCCGCAATTTTTCGTATTGCATCCGCCCATGGCACAAGGTCATTTTTTAAAACGCCATCTTTGAACATGCGCCGTGTTAAAGGTGTAACCAAAATTGGGATTGCACCTGTCTGTTTGGCTTCAACAACATATTGACGCATAAATCCGGGGAATTCAGTCGCTAAATCAGTTGAACGCCCCGCCTTCCCTGGCATATCATTATGACCCAATTGAATAAGAACATAAGTCTTTTGATAGCCCTGTGTTTTCATTTCATTAAGCGCGATTTGCCATGAACCTTCTGCACGATATGAAAATGAAGAACGCCCCCCGCGCCCCAAATCAATACATGCAACACTTGAAACCAAATGGTTTGCACAAAATTGTCCGCCCCATCCTGATAGGACTTGGGTTGTGGAATCACCAACCAAAATTATTTTTCGCGCCGATATTGGTTTATGTGTGCCGCGCGCTTCCTTATCAATTTGCGCAAGGTTTTGGGCATTGGCAAATGATGAAAAAAGCGAACACACAAATGAAAATGCGATTAGGCGTTTCATAATTTTGCCTGTTCCAATTTCGGGCTAAGGATTTGCACCACCAAAAGCGCCAGCAAATAAACCGAACCCGCGATAATGAATAAAATATGATATGAACCCGTGGCCTGTAAAATTGCGCCAACAGTTTTTGAGAATATCATTCCACCAATCGCGCCGACCATGCCGCCAATGCCAATAACCGATGCAACCGCAGAACGTGGGAACATATCAGATGGCAATGTATAAATATTTGCCGAAAACGCCTGATGCGATGCCGTGGCGATACCGATAATCAAAACCGCCGCCCACATGTTTGAAACTTGGGTAACAAAGAAAATTGGCAAAACACAAATCGCAAAAATCAAAAGTGTGATTTTACGTGCCCGATTTACCGACAAACCATTTTTAATCAAAGTTGATGAAACAAACCCACCAATTACCGAGCCGATATCTGAAATCAAATAAATTACAACCAATGGCAAACCAATCGCAAACCACGCAACTGATGAAGATTTCAAATCAAAATGATAGTTTTTTGATAAAAAATCAGGAAGCCAGAATAGATAAAACCACCAAATTGGATCTATCAAAAACTTTGCAATCGCATATGCCCATGTTTCTTTTACAAAAAGCAATTTCACCCATGGTGTTTTTTCCGATGTATCGGCAGGGTCACTTTGGATTAATGCCAATTCTTGGGCATTTACTTGTTTGGCTTTGCTTGGGTGTTTGTAAATTAATTGCCACGCAATAAGCCATGCCATACTTGCAAGACCGGTCACAAAAAACGCCGATTGCCAGCCAAAAGTAAGCGTAAGAAGCGGAACAACCAATGGGGCAACAATTGCGCCAATATTTGAACCTGCATTAAAAACCCCTGCTGCTGCCGCGCGCTCTTTTTGTGGGAACCATTCGGCAATTGCCTTTAAACTTGCAGGGAAAGAACCTGCCTCACCTAAACCAAGGGCAACGCGTGCAAGTGTGAATTGAACTATATTACCTGCAAAACCTGTGAATGTATGCGCCAAAGTCCAAAGGGTGAATGCAATTGCATAGCCTGCCTTTGCGCCAATTTTATCAATTATGCGGCCAAAACTTACATAACCGATTGCATAAGCTGCCTGAAACCAGAAAACCACATTGGCATAACCATTTTCATCCCAATGAAAAACATGCTGTAAATCATTTTTCAATAGTCCCAAAGTTTGGCGGTGAACATAATTAATCGCCATTGCTGCAAGCAATAAAAAACAAATCGTCCAACGATAATTGCTTGCCTTTTGCTCATCCAAAGCATTGGTTTCTTGGTTTGACATATTCCCTCCGACTTATTTTTTCTTATAGATATATGTTTATGACACCGGTGGCAATACTATTTTTCCACAAAAGTAAAATTTATTTTTAACCCAAATTATAATTATATTATCCGCCCGTTAGTGACATGGGTCGCTTTGGCACATAGCCGCCGCCAATTATAAAATCATGCGCTTTGGGTTTGTGACTAAGTGCATTGGAATAAATCGCCCCCAATTCACTGAAATCATTATTTAATAAAGCAGGTCGTAAGTCATAAAAATCATCATGCCCAAGGCACATATATAATTTCCCCGTGCAGGTAATTCTTACGCGATTGCACGAAGCACAAAAATTATGTGAAAGCGGGGTTATAAAGCCAATCCGCCCGCCGGTTTCCTTTATTCTATAATATTGGGATGGGCCGTTTGTTTTATATTCATCACCAATAATTTGCCATTTATTTTCAAGGCTTTGGCGAACAATATTCA
>JAPUEP010000239.1 GCA_027492515.1 Hyphomonadaceae bacterium | reverse complement strand
GCAAGATATGTTTACATCAATCAGCAAACTACGCATTGTGAATTAATAGAAAAATTTTCTTTTAAACGTGTGTATATAGATTATATTTTGTAAATTCCTATGTTTTGATGGCAATAAAAAAATAATATTATTGCCAATAAAATTTGGAAAGCAAAATGTGCGAACTACTGGGCATGAGTGCCAATGTACCAACAGATATAAGGTTTAGCTTTGCCGCACTTGCAAAACGCGGTGGCGAAACTGGTCCACATTCTGATGGTTGGGGGATTGCATTCTTTGAAAATAAAGGGGTTCGCGCCTTTCATGACCCAAGCCCGTCGTGCCAATCAAAAATTGCCAATTTAGTTCGTGAATATCCCATTAAATCCAAAAGCGTAATTGCGCATGTTCGCAAGGCAAATCGTGGGCGTGTTTCACTTGAAAACACCCATCCATTTACCCGCGAATTATGGGGAAGGGCATGGGTATTTGCCCATAATGGTCAATTAAAAGGCATAAAAAAATGGCCTTTATCATTTTATAAGCCAGTTGGAACAACCGATTCAGAACATGCATTTTGCTATATTCTTGATCAATTACGCCAAAAATTCCCAAAAGAGCCAAGCGAAAAAAAATTAGAAAAAGCAATCAAAGAAATTTTTCAAAAGCTTCGTGAAATTGGGGTTTTCAATGCGCTTCTAAGTCAGGGGCAATTTATCTATGCCTCTTGTTCAAAGAAATTATGCTATATTACGCGCCGCGCCCCTTTTGGCAAAGCAAGCCTTGTTGATGATGATTTACAGGTGGATTTTGCCCAAGAAACAACACCAAATGATTGTGTAACAATAATTGCGACCCGCCCACTTACCAAAGATGAAATTTGGACAAATATTATTGAAAACAGCACATTGATTTTCCAAGAGGGCGAATTAAAAAACAATTTGCAAAATCCAAAATAGGTGCAATAAGAATTGGCGAGGTTTAAAAATGAATAGACGCCAATTAATAATTTCAACAATGGGTATATCCCTTATAAATTCAAAATCTTTTGCCGCAGATGATAAAGTTGAAGGTCTTGCAGAAAAAATTTACCCCCAAGTTGTGAAATGGCGTCGCCAAATCCACCAAAATCCTGAACTATCAAACCGTGAATTTAAAACATCGGAATTGGTTGCAAACGAACTAAAACGTCTTGGTTTTAAAGTTCGTGAAAAAGTTGCACATACTGGTGTTGTTGGTGTCTTAGAGGGCGGAAAATCTGGCCCTGCGGTTGCCTTACGTGCGGATATGGATGCTTTGCCAGTTTTGGAAAAAACCGGCCTTGAATTCGCGTCAAAGGCAAAGGGCGAATATGAGGGGCACGAAGTTCCAATTGCCCATGCCTGTGGTCATGATGCACATACTGCAATGCTTTTGGGTGCGGCAAATGTATTGGCGGCGATGAAAAATGAAATTGCGGGCAAAGTTGTTTTCATTTTCCAACCCGCTGAAGAAGGCCTCCCAAAAGGTGAAGTTGGCGGCGCAAAAGTTATGATTGAAGAAGGGGCGTTGCAAAACCCTGAAGTTAAATCAATTTTTGGCATTCATATTTGGCCGGGGCCATCGGGTGAAATTTCTTTTCGTCCAAAAGGCTTAATGGCGGGCGCAGATAGGGTAGAAATTGTTTTAAAGGGTCGTCAAACCCATGGCGCTGCGCCTTGGTCTGGTATTGATTTATCGTCACTGGCCTCCGAAATTGTAAATTCAATCAATCAAATATTGGCGCGGCAAGTAAATGTAACCAGTGAACCAAGCGTTCTTTCGATTACAACAATGCATGGCGGCGAAAGGTTTAATATTATCCCCGAACAATTTGTTTTAGGCGGAACATTACGAACCTTCTCTGATGCGCGCCACGATTTGGTGATTAAGAAGGTTGAAACCACTGTAAAAGCGCTTGCACAGGCATATGGCGCAGAAGCAACAATAAGCTTTGACAGATTTGCCCCACCAACCGTAAATGACCCACAGCTTACACAAAATCTATATGATGCATTATTAAAAGCGGTCGGCGATGAAAAGCTTTTAAATCCAAATGCCATTCCTGTTACTGGCTCTGAAGACTTTTCGGAATTCCAACGAAAAGTGCCGGGCGTATATGCATTTTTGGGTAGTTCGCCGATAAATGCCGACCCAAATGCCCCGCCTGTCAATCACTCACCATATTTTGATATTAATGAGCCTGCGATGGAAACTGGTGTTCGCGCGCATTGCTATGCGGCTTTGAAAATGTTGTCGCTTTACAAATAAAACTATCAAAATTGTTATATCATTTTTCAGTTAGGGGGTGTTAATCGCGTCAAAAACGGTTTAATTTGAAACTATTATTTTTAAATAGTTTTTTAAGGGGAAATCATGGGCGCGAAAAACACCTTCAATTGGCAAGATCCATTTTTATTCGAAACGCAATTAAGCGAAGAAGAAAAAATGATACGTGATACGGCAAATTCTTATTGCCAAAGCAAATTATTGCCACGCGTTCGTGATGCTTTTCGTAATGAATATACTGATCCTGCGATTTTCTCTGAAATGGGTGAGCTTGGCCTTTTGGGTGTGACTATCCCTGAGGAATTTGGCGGCACTGGCGCAGGTTATGTATCTTATGGCCTTGTTGCGCGTGAAGTGGAACGTGTTGATTCTGGTTATCGCTCTATGATGTCGGTGCAGGCATCATTGGTTATGTATCCAATTTATGCCTATGGCTCGCAGGAGCAAAAGGAAAAATACCTTCCAAAACTTTGTTCGGGTGAATGGATTGGTTGTTTTGGTTTGACCGAACCTGATGCTGGTTCTGACCCTGCTGGTATGAAAACCAAAGCCACTAAAGTTGATGGCGGTTATGTTTTGAACGGCGCGAAAATGTGGATTTCAAATTCACCGATTGCCGATGTTTTTGTTGTTTGGGCAAAATCTGATGCCCATGATGGCAAAATTCGTGGCTTTGTTCTTGAAAAAGGCATGAAAGGCCTAAGCGCACCAAAAATTGAAGGTAAATTATCACTTCGCGCCTCTATCACGGGTGAAATTGTGATGGATAATGTTGAAGTTCCTGAAAGTGCATTATTACCAAATGCCGAAGGTTTGGCAGGGCCATTTGGCTGTTTGAACCGTGCGCGTTATGGAATTGCATGGGGCGTTATGGGCGCTGCCGAAACATGCTGGCACGCTGCGCGCCAATATGGAATGGATAGAAAGCAATTTGGCCGTCCACTTGCCAATAATCAATTATTCCAAGCCAAATTAACCGAAATGATGACCGAAATCACATTGGGCCTGCAGGCTTGCTTGCGTGTTGGTCGTTTGTTCGAAGAAGGGCAAATGGCGCCTGAAATGATTTCAATCATTAAACGTAATAATTGCGGTAAAGCCCTTAATATCGCCCGTATGGCGCGCGATATGCACGGCGGCAACGGCATTTCCGACGAATTCCCAATCATGCGCCACATGGTAAACCTTGAAACCGTAAACACTTATGAAGGTGCTTATGATGTGCACACCCTAATCCTTGGTCGTGCGCAAACGGGATTGCAGGCATTCTTTTAAAACTCAACTTGCCACCTTCGGCGCTTCGCGCCTCACTCAGCAAGTTGGGTTAAGCGGACATTGAAAATCACAAAGCGTGGTTTTTGATTTTCAATGACATAAACTTTGAAAAGGCTTGAACTTTGGTTCAAGCCTTTTGTTTATTTGGTTTGATTTGTTGTTGATGGTGTGGGTGGGGTTTCGTTGGCTGTTTCTAATTTTTCTTTGTTTTCATCAAGTAAATTATTGTATTTATCGACATAGACTTGGCAGCCGTCTTTATAGGCTTCGGTTTTGCCGCCGCAGTCGCTATCTTCGTTAAAGTCTTGGTATTTGGCCCACTCAAAACCCGCATTGGCATCTTGGCAGTTTTCAGTGCATTTTTCGCCGTTTGCGGTGTCATAATTCATGGTTGAAAGGCTGGCCTTTGTTAATTCGCGTGCCTTAAGTTCTAGAAGTTCTTTTTGTTTATTTTCTTGTTCCTCAAGGATTTTTTCTTTTTCAGCCTCTGCGGCGTTTATTGTTTTTTCAATTTCATGATGATTCACAGGCTTAATGCGCATATTATATCCTACTAAGGCTGCGCCACATAAAATTGCCACTAAAACGTAATTTTTCATATTAAACCTTTATAATTATATTCTTTTTATCAAGCCACAATGCAAAAATATAGCAAATTAACATTATAAAAATTGAGAAGATTAAGCTTCCAAAGGCGTTTGGAATTAATACATTTGCAAAATCTGCACTTAAAAAACTATATAGATTTTTGCCTTTTGAAACTTGAATTGTCATCATAATTTTTAAAAGCAGAATTGAAAAAACATAAGTTACCAATGGATTTTTGCCGAAAGTTTCAAAGAATTTGGCGCCAAATTTGAACCTATTGTAAAAGGCCATAATCCCAACCAAAACCAATATATCAAGCCCGATACAAAGCATCACATAGCTTGAAGTCCAAAGTTTTTTTGAAATTGGGAAAAATTGCCCCCAAATTAATCCAATCAAAACCGCACCAACTCCATAAATCAAAAGTGGCATCATTGTTTTGTTGTTATCATTTGTGTTTTGAATGAATTTCGTTGTTAAAAATCCCGCCAAAATATTGGCAATTGCCGGAATTGTGCCCAATAAACCTTCGGGTTCAAAGCCGCCATCGCGGCGATAGATGTGGGATTTTGGAATGATTAAATTATCAATATAAGTACCAAAATTTGCCAATTTATCGTATTGAAACCCATTTGGTGCGCCAAAATACAAAAGCGCCCAATAGGTGAATAATAAAGCAAACATGGCAATTAAAACCCAATTGGGCTTTAAATATCTTATTATAAAACTTGCAAAGAAATAACAAAGCGCGATGCGCTGCAAAACCCCCATAAATCTTAGGTTTTCAAAATATTTCCATTCAAAATTCCCGTCCTTATTAAACAAAAAAAATGGAAACCACGCAAGTGCAAGGCCGATTAAAAATATTAATATTGTTCGCTTAAATACTTTTGCAAAATATTGCGCATCTGAAAATCGCCCCATATTCATAAAGGCAATCGAACTTCCGGTTGCAAATAAAAAAGACGGAAATACCCAATCGGCAATTGTAAAACCAAACCATTCGGCATGATCAAGCAGAGGAAAGGGGGGCGCACCTGTCCCTTGTGAATTAACAATTATCATCAAAACAATTGTTAAGCCCCGGAAAATATCAAGTGATGAATTGCGCCCCATATTTAAAATTTAACCCCTAATAATCACTGCCATCTTTATGGGTAAAGCGCCATTTTTTATTTTCGTCTTGAAATGCTTTTAAATCATCATTTGGATATTCGGCACTATCATCAGGAAGCCTATCACCAATTTCAAGATAGACCACATCTTTGTCGCTTTTATTGACCAAATGATGTGCGCTTTCCCCCGCTTTAAACCCTGCACACATTCCAGGTGATAATTCATATTCACCATTTTCGGTTATTAAAGTTGGATTGCCTTCAAGAATATAAATAAATTCATCCTGCACAGAATGCCTGTGAAATAGCGCAGATATGCATTTTGGCGGCAATCTTGTATGATTTACACCAAATGAAGAAAGGCCGAACGCATCACCAAGCCTGCGTTTTGTTCTATCTTTAACCAATGAATAAAAGGGTTCGGGATAAAAGGATAATGGCAAAGTTCTTTCAACATCTTCGGCGATTAAATATTCTTTCTTACTCATAAAAATTTCCTGACATTTGTCTTGCGAATGTTTTGCAATATGGCATTTTTGATGATAGCAATAAAGAAAAATATTTTCAGGTATAAAATGACAAAAACTCACAAATTAATTTCATATATCGCGTTAAGTTTGGCAATTTCTTCATTGCCATATAATGTTTTGGCGCAAGATACATCTGCAAAAATTGTTACGCCAATGACGCCCGAAATGCTTGGCAAATATGATAATATTCGTGAAGAGGCTGATTTTATAAAGCGCGTTGAAATGATTCCAATGCGTGATGGTGTTAAACTATATA
>JAPUEP010000238.1 GCA_027492515.1 Hyphomonadaceae bacterium | reverse complement strand
GTTGGTTATTCACTTACAAACTCACCAGAGGCGGTGCAGATTCAAAGTTCAAACGGCGTAAGTGCGCAATTTTCAGGTGGCGGCGCGCTTAATAATGAAAGCCTTGATAATTATGCTATTCAAGTAATTAAGGCGACCATCGGTCAGGCCAATGCACAAATTGGAACGCCAAAGGCGGCAACAGTAAATAATATTCCAGCAGTATCATTACTTGCACGCGCACAATCTCAAAGTGGGAAATTGGTGGATGTTGGTGTTTTTGCTTATAATATTAATGGCAAAGCATTTAATTTCACAATAATGGGCCCTGCGGGTGGGCTTGAAACATCTTATCCAATGACGCAATCAATGCGTATTTTAAGTGATGCAGAAGTTGCAAATATTCGCGCCCGTAAAATTGAAATTGTAACTGTTACGAAAAACGACACTATTCAAAGCCTTTCAGCACGCATGGCATATCCTGATTATCAGGTTGAAAGGTTCAAAATGATAAATGCAATTTCAACAGATAGGGCATTGGTTGTTGGTGAAAAACTGAAAATCGTATCTTTTGAAAATATTAAAAAGTAAGATAATTCGTGATTTATTGAAGCTTTTTGGCTAAAACTAGCAATTTATAACAATGTGATACTTATCGTTTGACAATAAGAGTGTGTTGGGGTATCAATACACCGATATGGAGGCGAAAATGGTTTCACAAATAAACAAAAATGAAAATACGAAATTGCTTATGCTATTTGGTGGGCTTGCCTATCTTGGTGTAATTGCAACCGGTGTTTATGCAGAAGGCGTTGTCCGTGGCAGTTTGATTGATTCAAAAGATGCCATTCTTACAATGAAGAATATTGCCCAAAATATGGGGCTTATGCGTATTTCTGCGGTAAATGATATTTTCATTCTTGTTTTTGATTTAATCGCTGCGCTTTGTTTATATTCGGTTTTAAAATCCGTAAATCGCGATTTATCGCTTTTGACATTATTGTTTCGTGTGATTGCGATTGGTGTTCTTAGTATCGCCGCTATTTTTGCTTATGTGCCAATGTTATTATTAAATGGCGGCGCATACTTAAATGTCTTTGATGCCAATCAATTGGCGGCTTTGGGGCTTTTATCAATTAAAATCCATAATTTATCATATCATGTAAGTTTGATATTATTTGCGATAAACAATGTGATGCTTGGGGTGTTGATGTTTAAATCCGAACATTTTGCCAAATTTATTGCTGCGGCAACAATAGTATTTGGAATAAGCTATTTCACAAATAGTTTTGGCTGGTTCATTGCCCCTGATTTCCAAGCTAAAGTATCAGGAATAGCGCTAAAAACATCATTCTTCTGCGAATTAGCGCTTAGCTTGTGGATGATATATAAGGGTGTGTTAAGCAAAAAATAATTTTGCTTAATCGCATCTACTAAATACCAAAGCCGCATTAACACCGCCAAAACCAAAGGCATTTGATAAAACATTATTTATCAATGCCTTTTTTGGTGCGCCTGTTACCAAATTTAGGTTTGCTGCCGCATCAATCGGTGTTTGCAAATTTAAGTTAGTTGGTAAAATTTGGTCACGTATAGCAAGTGCGCTAAAAATTGCTTCAATTGCACCTGCTGCGCCAAGCATGTGGCCCGTTGACGATTTGGTTGAACTTATTGCAACTTTATCATTTTCGCCAAAAACCTTTTTTATTGCGGCAATTTCTGCGCTATCGCCAACTGGCGTTGATGTTGCATGCGCGTTTATATAATCAATTTGGCTTGGGCTAAGATTTGCCATTTTTAGGGCCAGTTGCATTGCCCGCGCTGCCTCCCGCCCATCAGGCCAACCAGATGTTACATGATACGCATCCGTAGTAGTTCCATATCCAGTGATTTTTGCAATTGGTTTTGCGCCGCGTTTTAGTGCGTGACTTAATTTTTCTATGACTAAAATCGCCGCGCCCTCTGATAATACAAAGCCGTCATGATTAATATCAAAAGGGCGTGATGCATGTGTTGGGGTTTCATTATAGCCAAAACTAAGCGCTTTTGCAGATGTAAATCCGCCAATTGAAACTGGATCCACACAAGCCTCAGCACCGCCGCAGATTGCAATGTCAATTTCGTTATTATTTATTAAGCGCATTGCATCGCCAATTGCCTGTGCCGAGGCTGCACATGCTGTTACTGGCGCGCCGCTTGGCCCATTGTAACCATATTTTATGGCAATTTGCCCTGATGCAAGATTTGGTAAAAAAGACGGCACTATAAAGGGTGAAAGTGACCTTACACCATCTTTTGCAACTGTTTGTGTTGCATTGGCGATTGCGGGAACGCCACCAACACCAGTTGCAATTATTGTTGCTATGCGTGATTTTTCGTAATCATCTTTTGGAAACCATTTGGCTTGATTAATTGCCTCAAATGCTGCGCCAATGGCAAATTGAATGAATAAATCATTACGCCTTACATCTTTACTTTCCATGAAATCTAACGGGTTAAATCCGAATTCGTCATTCTCTTTATCAGGTACAAGGCCTGCGATTTGGCATTTCCAGTTTTCAGTATCGAATCTATTGTTATTTTTTATTCCGCTTTGCCCCGCGATTAGTCTTTTCCATACATTTTCAACACCAACGCCAAGCGGCGTAATTGCACCAAGTCCAGTAATAACGATAGGGTCGATCAATTTAAGCTCCTTTAGTGTAAATGCACTGTGTATATACACTATATTATGATGGGCTTAATAGCAAATAGTTTTTGCTATTTTGAAAATGTTTTTAAAACTTTAAGGAATGTTGCTGCTTCATCCGCAGAAATTTTGCTTCTTAATTCTTTTTGTGCATCTTTCCATATCGGCACAAGCTTTTCCAATAAAATCACGCCTTCTTTTGTAAGTTCGCTTATTTTTGCATTAGATTTTTTGTGATTAGTTCTTTTTATAAGGGCTTTTTTTTCAAGCAAATCAAGGTTTCGGGTCAAACTTGTCCTGTCTAAATATACACGTTCAGCAAGTGTGGCAATATTAGATTCGGGGTTAAGGCTTATGGCAGATAAAAGCGCAAATTGCTGTACGGTGACACCATATTCTTTAATTTCACTGTCGTAATGACGTAATAATGCCCTTGACGCAGCTACCGTATTTAAAACAAGGCAATCTGGCAATTCGCTTTGATCGGGTAAGTTTTTATTTTTCATAATTTTTATCTTCAAACATAAGATACAATCAAAAAACTATTATGCCAAATGGTTTTGAATTTTTTTTAAAACTATTTAAAAAGCAATAATGTCCACGCAAATCGATAAAGTAATAAAATATTTTACTGAAATGGAAACCACATCGCAAAAAGCGGTTTGGATTGCGTTTGCGCTTTTTACAATTGCGGGCGTGGTTTTGGCATTTGGCATGTTGTTTTTGAAATTTGATCAAGGTGAATTGGCAAATTTTCTTCGAACACTTGCGGGCAAACCTTGGGCACCACTGGCGGTTACGGCAATATTCACCTTGCTTGCATTTTTGGGTGCGCCACAATTCGTTTTAATTGCGGCAACTGTTGCGGTTTTCGGTGCATCAGAAGGCGTAATTCTTTCATGGATTGCCACAATGGTTTCGGCAATTGTTGGCTATATAATGGGGCGTATTGGCGGCTCTAAAGTTTTAAAGCAATTTTTGGGTGGTCGTGGAACACGGCTTTTGAATTTCATTGGCAATAATGGCTTTTTGACAAGTTTAATTGTGCGCCAAGTTCCAACTGGGCCTTTTATTTTGGTCAATCTTGCGCTTGGTGCGTCAAATGTTCGTGCATCATGGTTTATTGCGGGGACGGGGCTTGGCATAATGCCAAAAATTTTGCTTGTTGCCTTTGGCGCGCATGGAATTGGTCAGGTTTTGAAAGGCGAAAACCAAAATGCAATTTGGTTCTTTGTTTTAGCCGCCGCAATTTGGGTTTTTATTGTTTTTGTGGTTCGCCCTCTGCTTGTTAAAAAGCAAAACAATGACATTTCACAAACTACTGAATAGGGCAATTTAACCGTTTGTAGTGGTAAATTTGCGCTTTAAAACAATAAAATTTCAAAAAACCATAAATTTTAAAACAAAAATGCGCAACAATCCACTTGCAGGGGGTTGAAAGAAATTTGCTTTCATTGCATAGTCAATGCTTAGACAAAATTTGCAAATCAGTGCAATTGTTTAAACCCCAAAATTTTAAAAAGAGGAATTGAAAAGTGATAAACCAAGTTCGAATTTTCGACACAACAATGCGCGACGGTGAACAATCTCCGGGTGCATCGATGACACTCGAAGAAAAATTGGAACTTGCTAAACTACTCGAAGATATGAAAGTGGATATTATCGAGGCAGGCTTTCCAATTGCTTCACAAGGTGATTTTGAGGCTGTACGTGCAATTTCACAAATCATCAAAGATAGCACAATTTGCGGCCTTTCACGCGCGGGTGCCAAAGATATTGAACGCTGCGCCGAGGCCGTGAAACCTGCCGCACGCCCACGCATTCACACGTTCATTTCAACTTCACCACTTCACATGAAGCATAAGTTGAATATGGAACCCGAACAAGTTTTGGAAAAAATCCATGATAGTGTAACGCTTGCCCGTAATTTGGTTGGCGATGTTGAATGGTCTGCCGAAGATGCAACCCGTACCGAACGTGATTTTTTACGCCGTGCGGTTGAAATCGCAATCAAGGCAGGGGCAACAACAATCAATGTCCCTGATACTGTGGGTTATTCTTTCCCTGATGAATATGGTGCAATTTTCAAAGACTTAATTGAAAATGTTCCAGGTGCAGATGAAGTTATATTCTCTGCGCATTGTCATAATGATTTGGGGCTTGCGGTTGCAAATTCGCTTTCTGCGGTTTTGAATGGCGCGCGTCAAATTGAATGCGCCATCAATGGCCTTGGTGAACGTGCGGGTAATGCGGCACTGGAAGAAATTGTAATGGCGCTTCGTGTGCGCGAAAATGCATTGCCATTTAAAACTAATATTGAAACAACGCGTCTTACGCAGGCATCAAAAATGGTGTCGCGAATTACGGGTTTCCCTGTTCAATTCAATAAGGCAATTGTTGGTAAAAATGCCTTTGCGCATGAATCAGGCATTCACCAAGATGGCATGCTTAAAAATGCCGAAACCTATGAGATTATGCGCCCTGAAACTGTCGGGCAGGGGGCAACAAATCTTGTAATGGGTAAGCATTCAGGGCGTCATGCGTTTAAAGATAAATTATCGGCGCTTGGTTATGAATTGGCGGATAATGCATTTTTGGATGCTTTCCAAAAATTCAAAGATTTGGCGGATCGCAAAAAATTCGTTTATGATGATGATATTGTCGCCCTTGTTGACGATGCCGCAAGTCATATTTCGGAAAATATCAAAGTTGCCCGCCTTCGTGTGGTCGCGGGAACAGATGGCCCCCAAACTGCGGAGCTTGATTTGATTATCAATGGCGAAAATAAATGGACAACCCAACGCGGCAATGGCCCTGTTGACGCTGTCTTTAACGCCATTCAAGCGCTTGTCCCGCATGAGGCTGTACTTGATTTATACCAAGTGCACGCCGTCACCGAAGGAACAGATGCACAGGCCGAAGTTTCGGTTCGCCTTGCCGATGGTGATTATATGTCATCAGGGCGCGCCGCTGACGCCGATACATTGGTTGCATCTGCCAAAGCCTATGTAAGCGCGCTTAATCGCCTTATGGGCAAGCAAATGCGCCATGAAAATGGTGAAAAAAAAGCAAGTTAGTAATCAATTTATTATTCAATATTTCTGGCGCCTTAATTGGCGCCAGTTTTGTTTTGGCCTAATAAAAAGAAATTAATTGATTTCAGGCTTGCCGTAGGCCCAATTTATATGATGCTTTGAAAAAAATATATAATGGTGGGGCGTATGGGTAAAATATTAAAATATTTCTTTGTGATAATAAGTGCGATTATTATTGCTTTTTGGGCCTTAAGCTACAAAAAAATTACCCCACTAAATGCACCATTAAATGAGTTTTCAGCCGCACGCGCATTCGAAGATATTAAACAAATTGCAAAAAGCCCGAATGAATTATGTAGTTCAAATC
>JAPUEP010000237.1:3581-6074 GCA_027492515.1 Hyphomonadaceae bacterium | reverse complement strand
TGTTGCATATGGTCGCGCATTTTGTCGGCTTCAGCTTTGGCCCAATAAAGCGGAACCAAACATGCCAAAAATCCAAAACCCAAAAGAAAATGCTTTTGCTTAACCAAAGCGTGCCCCAAACTTCCTATCTGTGAAAATGCTTGGGGTGATTATGCTTAAATAAAGGTAAAAATCGGGTTACCAATGTGTTAATTTATAATTTTATAACTGCACGTAATTTTGCACTGCGTGAACGTGGATTTTCAGAAATTTCTTTATCAGATGCAATAATTGGTTTGCGATATAATAATTCCAATGTTGGTTTTGCCTGTTCCAAAACTGGCGCAAATCTTGAGCCTTGGGAAATTTTGGCGCGTTCATTGAAAAAGTTTTTGACAATCCTATCCTCTAAAGAATGGAAAGTTACAATAACAATTCGCCCATTGGGTTTTAGGATTTTAAATGCACCTTCAAGCGCACGCTCTAGCTCACCCAATTCATCATTAACATAAATTCGAAGTGCTTGGAAAACACGGGTTGCGGGATGGATTTTTTCTTTTTTATGTCCATAAACACGCTCGCACAATCCTGCTAATTGTAGGGTTGAAACAAAGGGTTTTTCATCCCTATCATTCACAATTGCGCGCGCAATTCGGCGGCTATTTTTCTCTTCGCCATAATCCCAAAAGATTTTTGCAATTTCGGCCTCGCTGCGGGTTGCCAAAACTTCGGCGGCAGTTTCGCCATCACCCATACGCATATCAAGTGGGCCATCTTTAGAAAATGAAAAGCCACGTTCGGCCTGATCAATTTGATAGGATGAAACACCAATATCCAAAACCACCGCATCAATCTCACCCAATTCAAGATTGGCAATTTCGCCAAATTGGGTTTGAATTAATGAAAGCCGCCCATCATAGTTTTTTGCAATTTCGTTTCCGCGTTCGATTGCACTTTTATCCCTATCAAGGCCGATTACTTTGCAATTTGCGCTTTCTAAAATTGCGCGGCTATAGGAACCGCCGCCAAAAGTGCCATCAACAATCACTTGCCCAGCTTGTGGGTTTAATGCCGCCAAAACCTCTGGCAGCATGACGGGATAATGACCCTGTGTATGTTGGAAATTTTCAATCACGATTGTCACTAATAATTTTTATAAATTAAATCAATTAAAAAAGCGCGCATTCATTCATTATCCAATCGGCAAATGCATTCATTGCATCATTCATCGGGTTTTGCACTAGATGTGTAAGATAATATGAACCAGCCTCTACACATTGTTCAAACGGGCGCACCAATTTACCATTATCAATTTCTTCTTTGAATAATTTATAAGGTAAAAGGCCAATGCCAATGCCAATTGCGGCGGCATCACCGATTGCGCGCGAATTATCAAAAATTGGGCCTTGCGCCTGAATATTGCGAATTCCACATTCGCCAAACCATTTTGTCCATTCAAGTTTTCGATATGATCTTAAAAGTTCAAAATTTGCCAAATCTTCGGGCTTTTTAATTTGTGCGGCAAGTTTTGGGCTGCATAATGGGGTCATTGGGGCTTTCATTAAATAATGTGACCGAAGCGAATGCCACGCCCCTTCCCCAAATCTTATGGCAAAATCCAAATGCTCATTTAGTAAATCAGGAACATTATTATTTACATGAAGCCTTATTTTTATATCGGGATGTTTTGCATGAAAATCATCAAGGCGCGGCATTAAAAAGCCAATTGCAAATGTGCCAACCACGCCAATATGTAAAACCTCTTTACGTGCATCACCCTTTATCATTTCAAGCGCATTGCCAATATCCTCAAGAGATTTGGCAATGATTGGTGCAAGATTTGCCCCCGCATCCGTAAGCGCAAGGCCGCGCGCAAGACGGTTAAATAATGGCTTTTCAATATAATCTTCAAGTGCCTTAACTTGGTGTGCCACCGCAGCCTGTGTAACAAATAATTCTTTGGAGGCGGATGTGAAATTCAAATGCCTTGCTGAAGCGTCAAAAGCACGTAAAACATTAAGCGAAATTTCCGTAAGCGACATTTTATTCCATACAAAAAGTATTAGCTAATCAAATTAATGATACTTTTACAATAGGTCAAATCTAAATTATTACAAGCCTAGTTACAAACAAAGAGGTTCAAATGTCACAAATTAATTTTTCAAAACGCGATTTTTTGGGTGCTTCATTATTATTGGGCGCAATTCCTGTTTTGCAGGGGTGCGATGCATTTGCAAAGCCAAAAGCAAAAATGATTGATACAAATTATCCAGACTTAGCCGCAATCGAAAAGTCACATGGCGGTCGGCTTGGGGTTTTTGTTATTAATACGCAAACCCAAAAATCGATTTCGTATCGCGCCAATGAAAGATTTGCCATGTGCTCGACCTTTAAATTATTCTTGGCGGCAATGATTTTGCAAGAAGTTGATAATGGCAAACTTACATTAGAACAAGAAATCCCGATTAAGGATACTGGCCTTAGATTTTATAGTGATGCTGCAAAAGCTGCGGC
>JAPUEP010000237.1:0-3481 GCA_027492515.1 Hyphomonadaceae bacterium | reverse complement strand
CAATTGATAAAATGGTTGATTGAATGTGAAACAGGAAAAAAACGTCTTATTGCTGGCCTTCCAAAAGATTGGAAATTTGGGCATAAAACTGGAACAGGGCAAGATGAAAAAATGGCAAACCAATATAATGATATTGGTATAATTTGGCCTAAAAACAAACCTGCCCATATCATTACTTGCTTTTATCAGGCCGATAAATATTATGACGAAATGCGCGCCGTGGACGAATTGGTCTTGCAAAAAGTTGGTGAAGTCGCCACAAAATGGATAATGGCATAAGGGATTGATAATGCGTAAAATATTTATGGCTTTGGGATTAATTCTTCTTCCAAACATGGCAAATGCGGCATGTTTGAAGGTTCAGGATGATAGTAAAATCATTTTAAGTGATGAAACACTCGCCCCACTCAAAGCCATAAATTATGGGCGCAAAGAATTATTTGACGCTTTATATCGCACATCCTTGTATGAAACCAATGGATGTTGGGCAACGCCAGTTGGTAATTTTGATGCGCAAACTTTATCGGTTGGGGTTTTGCAATGGAATTATGGGCAAAATTCTTTGCAAGATTTATTCATAAGATACCGTGCCAAATTTACAACCCAAGAAGAATTTGACCAAAATATCCAAACAATAATGCCCCAATATGGCAAATTGGCATTTTCGCCCGATTGTTTGAACAATCCCGTTGCCCAAGCCTGTAAGGATCAAATTCTTGCGGCGCATGATGATAAGGGGAAATTAAACCCAGGTATTGATGGCGAATATCAGGCGCTTTTCAATTCACTTACAATGCGCCAAGTGCAAACCGAAAAATTCATTGACTTTTTAAATGATTTAGCGCCAAAACTTAACGCCCTTTTCCCAAGTCCAACCGATAAGCAGGTTAAATGGGGTATTGATTTGGCAATTCAACAAGGGTTTTTGAAATATAATAATCAAAATTACCTTCTTAACCCCGCCGATGTAACCACAATTCGCAAATTATATCTTGGCCTTGATACGCAGAAAAAGCGTGGGCGCGCTTATTCAATTTTGCATTGGTATGGCGGCCTTTGCGGCGGTATTTATCAAGGGGTTAAGACCGAACAATGCAATTTCAACATTCAAAAATGGTGTTCAAGCATTAAGCACGGCCTTAATGAAGAAGATTTTGACCTTTTAAATCTTACCTATGTTCGTTCGCGCATCGCGCAGGGGCAATCAGGGCGTTGGCAGGCCAATGCCTTTGCAAGACGCACCAAATTAGTATTGCAAACGGGCTGGATTGGTGATGACAAACAAGATTTGCCAGAGGGCATAAAAGACAATGGCAATTGCGATGTTTTCAAAGTAGTTGAGTGATTAATGTGGCGCTTTATCGCCCCAAATTTTCTTTAAGGCATTATCACGCCCGCAACCAACGCGATACGAATTATAAGCAAAGGAATTGGTTTTCCAATAATGCTGATGATATTCTTCGGCGGCAAAAAATGGAAGTTTCACACTGCTTGAGGCCACAATTTCAGTAACAATTGGTTTTGACAATTGTTTTTGGGTTTCTTCTTTTGATTGATTGGCTTGTTTTAATTGTTCATCCGAATAAGTGAAAATTGCGGTTCTATATTCAGGGCCAAAATCACAAATCACGCCATGTTCATTTGTGGGGTCGGTTGAATGCCAATAAGTATCAAGTAATTGGTTGAAACTTACTTTTTTGGGATCATAAAAAACCTCCACGGCCTCTTTGTGGCCTGTGGTTTGGCTTGAAACATCATCATAGCTTGGGTTTTCAACATTGCCGCCCATGAAACCTGCGCGTGTGCGAACCACGCCTGCAACATGGTCAAACGCCTTTTGGGTTGACCAAAAACAACCACCCGCGAATACCGCCTTTTCAAGACCGTCAGGGTTAAAAATAGGCTCGGCACTGGTTTTTGAACATGCGCCCAAAACCAAAATTGGCAATAAAAAATATATTTTGCGCATCTTACACCTTTTGCGGAATGAATTTTAAAACCGCGCCATTTGAACAATATCTTAAACCTGTTGGCTCTGGCCCATCGGGGAAAACATGGCCATGATGACCGCCGCATTTGGCGCAAAAATATGCGGTTCGCAATTCACCAATTAGCATGTCGCTTTTTTTGCCTAATGCGCCTTTGATTTCATCGTAAAAGCTGGGCCAGCCTGTGCCTGAATCAAATTTTGTATTGGAATTGAATAATGGATTATCGCAACCGACGCAGGCAAAGACACCTTTGCCATGTTCATCAAGTAATTTTGACGTAAATGGCGCTTCTGTGCCTTCGTGGCGCAAAATATTATATTGTAATGGCGAAAGGCGTGCCTTCCAATCTGCATCACTTAATTTAAATGGTGCATCATATTCTTTTTGTGGCTTTGCCTGACAGGCCGAAGCGGCAAAACTTGTGAAAATCATATTGGCAAGAAATAATCGACGGTTCATTGAACACTCCATATATTCTATACGTTTGAAAGTTGCGTTTGGTTACAATTTTTCTAGGTATTGGGACGAAAATAAGTTAGCCAAATGTGAATGCATAAGCTTTGGCGCCTTTATCAAAGAATTGAATTTCAAAATCATATTCACCAATATCGCCCTTTGTACGGATTAATTGATAAAGACGCTCATCGGTGATTATGCCATTGCCATTTTCATCAATATCAAGACCATGATTTGCCATTGGTGGTTTGCCATCAATCAAAACTTTAAATCTTATGGCTTTGCCTTTTTCACTTGGCCCTAAAACCAAATGTAGGTCGCGCGCCTTGAAGCGGTAATAGATTGAACCTTGGTTTGAATTTAAAGTTGCACTTTGACCCTCGATTGTCCAATTTCCTGCAATACTATGTGAATTTAATATGCTTTTACCGCGTGTGTAATTTTGGGCTTCGTCTTGTTTGATATTTTGTGGGGAATTGAAATTTTCGCTTCGCTCATAACCAATATAGGTTTCAGGGGATGCAATTTCATCATCCTTAGCCTGTTTTCCAATATCATTGGCATTTATTTTAGTTTCGCCAATTTGCGGGTTTTTGCCAATTTCCTTCAAAAGCATTTGAATGATTTTTTCGCTTTCATCATAATTACCTTCACCAAAATGATGGGCGCGAATATTGCCGTCTTTATCGATGAAATAATGCGCAGGCCAATATTGATTATTAAATGATTGCCAGATTGATAAATCATTATCTAAAACAATTGGGTATTTTATGCCCAAATCTTGAACCGCCTTTTTGACATTTTCATAATTTCGCTCAAACGCAAATTCAGGTGAATGAACGCCAATAATTACCAATCCATCCTTTGCATATTTTTCATTCCACGCCTTTAAATATGGCAATGTTCGAAGGCAATTAATGCATGAATAAGTCCAAAAATCGATTAAAACAACTTTGCCTTTTAATTCTTCATTTGAAATTGGTTTTGAATTAAGCCATGCACCATTGGTTTGAATTATTGGCATTTTGCCTTCA
>JAPUEP010000236.1 GCA_027492515.1 Hyphomonadaceae bacterium | reverse complement strand
ACATTATAAGGGTGAGTTTTATCCAATAGCTGGTGATAATTTAGTTTTAAAGGAAAATAATGCTGAAAAATCAAATATCAAAACTGAAAAGAGAAAAATTGAATTCGATTTTAATATTGATGCGCCAACAAAACATTTTGATATAAATGAAAATTTTAGAAATATTATGTATATTAGATTTGATGATTTTGAAAATCTAAAAAATATCAACTCAATTATTAAGTTAATTAAAGATAATCCCAATAAGTCAATTATTTTTGATTTGCGCAAAAATACTGGTGGACATGATTATTTATTAAAATATTTTATAGCAAATTTTCTTGGTTCAAATGTAAATATTGGTTATGCATTAAAAGAAAAAAATATAAGCAACCTTCATTCTGGAATTGCATTTAACAAATTCAGTAATAAAATTGCCGTGTTGATTGGTCCGCAAACTGCAAGTGCCGCAGAAATCTTTTCCAATGAAATTAAAGTTCATAAACGTGGAATAATTATTGGACGCAGGTCAGAAGGCTCAGTTCTAATGTCCAAAAAGATAATTTTAAAGGGCGGTATTGAAATATCAGTTCCAATAAAATCATATTTGTCGTCTGATAAAAAAAGCGCAATTGAAGGTATTGGCGTGAAACCCGATATTGAAATAATGCCAACAACACAAGATTTGATTGCTGGGCATGATGTGGCGCTTGAACGTGCAATTATTGAATTGCAAAAGTAGTCTTAGAAAATTGCAACTAGATTACCACCAGTGATTTGCAATTTCCCCTCTATTTCCAATTCAACAATCGCCGCCGCAATTACGCGCCATGGGCGGCCTGTTTGCATGCATAATTCATCCATTGAAATTGCGACGGGGGATAAAAGCGATAATATTTCTTGGTTTAGATTATTATCAATTTCGATATTTTGATTTTGACTTTCGTATTCGAAACTATCTTCTTTGAATTTTCTTTGGCTTTGGATAATTTCGATTACGTCATTGGCATTGGTGATTAAAGCCGCGCCTTCTTTGATTAAATGGTTAGGGCCATAGGCGCGTGGATCAAGCGGGGAACCCGGGATTGCCATAACTTCGCGCCCCTGTTCATTGGCAAAGCGCGCACTTATTAGGGAGCCTGACTTCTCCTCCGCCTCGACCACAATGACGCCCAATGAAAGGCCAGAGATTATGCGGTTGCGGCGTGGGAAATCGCGCGCAAAAACTTCGGCACCAAAGCGATTTTCAGAAATTATTAGGCCGACTTCTTTGATTTTTTCGTATAATTCCTTGTGTTCGGGTGGGTAGATATGGTCAATTCCACCCGCTACAACTGCGATAGTGCCGCCATTAAGGCTTGCAACGTGTGCCGCGCCATCAATCCCACGTGCAAGGCCAGAAGTAATTATAAACCCCGCCTTTGATAAATTACCCGCTAATTCGCGCGCCATTTTTATCCCAACCATAGAGGCATTGCGCGCGCCAACAATGGCAATTTTGGGCTTTGACAAAAGCGAAAAATTACCAATTGCACTTATGATTGGGGGCGGTGGATTGATATTTTTAAGCTCCAAAGGATATTCATCATCCTTTGCAAGGAAAAAGCGCCCGCCAAAATTTTGTGTTTTCTCAATTTCCTGATGAATTACATCATCATTGGGGATTTTATATTTTAATGCACCCGATTTTGCCGTTATTTTTGGAATGGCATTAAGCGCGGATTTTGCATCGCCAAATTTTGCCAAAAGCCCGAAAAAACTTATTGGCCCAATGCCATCGGTTCTTGCAAGTTTAAGCCAATTGAAAATTTCGGTTTCGCGTGGGTTCATTATTCTTTTTTGCCGCCAATCTTGCTTTCTTGCCCTTTTAAAAGGCGGCCAATATTTTCATGGTGACGAATAAAAATAAGCAATGTCATAAAGGCAATTGCGCCAATCATAATATTGCTATGCGGGAATAAAAGCGCGAATAATGGCGCCAAAAACGCCGCAATTAATGCGGCAAGTGATGAATATCTAAATGTATAGGCACAGGCAAGCCACATTAAAATTCCCAAAATCCCAACAGGCCAAATCCCAACCAAAAGCGTGCCAAAAAACGTTGCCACACCTTTGCCGCCATTGAATTTAAGCCAAACAGGAAAACAATGCCCCAAAAATGCCGATGCACCAGCGATAAAGCCAATATCATTGCCGTAAAAATGGCGGAAAATTGCCAATGCCACCATTGCTTTGGCGGCATCAAGAATAAGGGTTGCCGCCGCAATATCTTTGCGCCCCGTTCTTAAAACATTAGTTGCCCCAATATTGCCAGAGCCAATATCACGAATATCGCCAAGACCCGCAAGTTTTGTGATAATCAAACCAAAGGGAATTGAACCCAATAAATAACCGCCGATAATAGATAAAGCGTATTCCACCCATTTTTTCCTTATATATGCCCGATATTAAGGTCGAAAACTTTATCACCGTCAACGAAACATTGCAGAACCTGCCCCTGAAGCAATCTTTCATCAAAGGCGGCATTTTTGCCTTTTGAATATAATTTGGCGGCGTCAAATTTAATTGGATAACCTAAATCAACCAAAATAATATCCGCAGGGGCGCCAATTGCGATTTTACCGCTTTCAAGCCCCAAAATTTGCGCAGGGTTATAAGATAAAGCGCGCACAATTTCCAATAATTCCAAACTACCATCATGGTAAAGCGTAAGGGCGGCGGGAAGTAAGGCCTCCAAAGCTGATGCGCCAAAACTTGCCTCATCAAATGGAAGGCGTTTTTCTTCGGCGGGGCGGGGGTCGTGCCCTGATACTATAACGTCAATAATTCCGCTTTTGATACCCGCAACCAAAGCCTTGCGGTCATCTTCGCCGCGTAATGGCGGGGATAATTTGGCGAATGTGCGATAATCGCCAATGTCGTAAAAATTCATGCAAAGATTGTGAATATTAACACTGGCATAGACATCAAGCCCATGCGCTTTGGCATTTTCGATTAATGGCAATGTTTTCTTGCTTGAAATCATATCAAGTAAAAGCCTTGCGCCCGTTGACTCTGCTAATGCAATGTCACGATTGGCAAAAATGATTTCAGCATTTGCGCTTATGCCCGAAAGGCCAAGGCGTGCAGATAATTCGCACGATGCCATAACACCGCCCGATGATAACCACGGATCTTGTGGGCGCGAACTTATAAGTGCGTCATAGGCGGTTGAATAAGTCATAAGGCGGTGCATAATTTTGGTATTTTCAATCGGCTTTTGTCCATTTGAAAACATCACCGCACCCGCAGATGCCATAAGGCCAATTTCCGCCATTTGCGCGCCATCAAGCCCCTTGGTAAGCGCACCACATGGCAATATTTTGCACAATGCATGATCGCGCCCACGGCGCTTGATAAAATCAACCAATGATGCCTCATCAATTACTGGTGCGGTATCTGGTTGCACCACAATTGTTGTTATACCACCTGCAACCGCCGCGCGGCCTGCGGTTTTAAGGGTTTCCCGGTGTTCTGCGCCGGGTTCACCCGTTGAAACCCGCATATCAATAATGCCGGGCATTAATGCGTGACCATCGCAATCAATCACTTCGCAATTTGAGGGGATTGAAGACAGGGTTTCGGCAAAGCCAGTGATTATGCCATCTTCAACCAAAATCTCTGCTTGGGCGTCAAAATTGGTGGCGGGGTCGATGATGCGGGCGTTTTTGAAATATATCGCGCTCATTATTCATTTCCCCCGAATGATGCCAAAGCCTCCAAAATTGCCATGCGCATTGCAACCCCTGATTCAACTTGGTCGGCTATTAGCGAAATTTTTGGGTCATCTGCAATGTCTGAATCAATTTCAATCCCGCGATTCATTGGCCCTGGATGCATGATTTTTACGTGTGGTGCGGCATGTTTTAGGCGGTCACGGTCAATGCCGTAAAATCTAAAATATTCGCGTGGACTTGGCAGGAATGAACCTTCCATACGCTCTAATTGCAATCTTAAGGCCATGATTACATCAACATTTTTGATGCCTTCTTCAAGATTGTCATAAATTTTTACACCCCATAAATCGGCACTATTTGGCATTAAAGTTGGTGGGGCGATAAGGCGAACCTCTGCGCCCAACATATTCAAAAGCATGATATTAGAGCGTGCAACCCGTGAATGAAGAATATCACCGCAAATGGCAATCTTAAGCCCTTCTATACGCCCAAAAGTGCGTTTTAGTGTCAGGCTATCTAAAAATGCCTGTGATGGATGTTCATGTTTGCCATCGCCTGCATTGACCACGCTGCAGGAAACTTTGCGTGATAATAATTGCACCGCGCCCGATGATTGATGGCGCACCACCAATAAATCAGGGCCCATCGCATTTAATGTGGCGGCAGTATCAAGAAGGGTTTCGCCCTTGGCAACCGATGAAGTCTTAACACTCATATTAACCACATCCGCGCCAAGGCGTTTGCCCGCGAGCTCGAATGAAGCCTGTGTGCGTGTGGAATTTTCGAAAAATAAATTTACAAGCGTGCGCCCTTTAAGGGTCTCCAACTTCTTTTCTTTGGCCTGTGTATAGGGAAGGAAAAGCTCTGCCCGCTCAAGAAGTTCAAGTGCTTCAAGGCGATTTAAATCATCAATTTGCAGCAAATGACGCTTGGTAAAAGCTGCGCGGGGCGGGGGTGCAGTTAATATATTCACAAAATCTGTCTTTAAGCGTGAATCCTATAAAAGCGCAAGAGGCAAAGGCAATATTAATATCGAACTTTATCAAGCAATCCTTGCAAAACAAATGCCGCCGCCGCGCTATCGACTTGTTCAGCGCGTTTTTTTCTTGTCATGTCGGCTTCTATCATTTGTTTTTGGACGGCGGTGGTCGAAAGGCGTTCATCAACCAATAAAAGCGGAACATCACGAATTTGAAGAAGGTTACGCGCCATTGCCCTTGCGGCCTGTGCCGATGGACCTGATGTGCCATCCATATTAAGGGGGTGGCCCATGATTATGGCGATACATTCTTTATCGTCAAAAGTTTTGAAAATTGCGGCGGCGGTTTCGCCGAATTTTTTGCGGGCAACAAAATTCATGGGGCTTGCAATTGTTCGGGTTAAATCGGAAACCGCAATGCCAATATTCTTTTCGCCATAATCAATACCAAGCAATGCCCCGCGCTTATAGTGTGCTTGGTTCAAAAAGTCTTTAAATTCATCAAAATTTAGCTGTGGCATTTCTTATTGTGTCTTGAGTTTTATCTATAAATCCCTTTAAAGGAAAAATATGGCCGTTTATACTATTCTTTCAGACCAAGATGTAGAATTTATCCGTGAAGCCTTTGGGCTTGGTGCAATTATGACCTTTAAAGGCATTGCCGAGGGGGTTCAAAATTCAAACTATTTCCTTGAAACCGAGGATGCACGTTATATTCTTACAATTTATGAAGCAATGACTGAAGTTGCCGAATTACCTTTCTTTCTTGGCGCAACCGAATGGGCGGCGAAACATGATTTGCCAACTGCCTTGCCAATTCATACAAAAAATGGCGATTTAACGCTTAATCTTAATGGCAAAACCCTTGCTCTTTGTAGTTTTTTGAAAGGCTTTTCGCCGAAAACACCCAATGTGAACCAAGTTAAATCGGCGGGGATTGCTTTGGCAAAATTACATTTGGCGCTTGAAAATTATCCTAACAAACGCATCAATGATTTGGGGCCAAATGCATGGCCAAAAATGTGGGATGTCATTGCCGATGATGCCGATAAATTTGAAACAGGCGTTAAAAAACTTATTGATGAAGATTTAAAGGAAATTGCGCAAAATTGGCCGCAAAATCTGCCATCTGGCTTTATTCATGCCGATTTATTCCCCGATAATGTACTTTATGTTGGTGACAATGTTTCAGGATTGATTGATTTTTATTTTGGTGCAACTGATTTTTTTGCATTCGATTTGGCAATAATGCTTAATGCATGGTGCTTCTTACCATTGGGTCGTGAATTTGATTTGACCAAGGGCAGGGCGCTTATAAGCGGTTACGAAACTATTCGCCCGCTCAATGAAAGTGAAAAAAGCGCAATGCCGCTTTTGGCGCGCGGCGCGGCATTACGCTTTTTCTTGACAAGGATGAAAGACTGGCTTCGCCCTGATGATG
>JAPUEP010000235.1 GCA_027492515.1 Hyphomonadaceae bacterium | reverse complement strand
GCATGATGAGAGTTTGAATTCCGCAACTTTTAATAAAATTAAAAAAAAAGCCCCACGAAAATGCAGGGCTTATTGAATTGGGTGCGGGGGCAGGATTTGAACCTGCGGCCTTCAGGTTATGAGACGGATTGTATTTCTTATAATATATTGATATTAATATGTATTTTAATAGTTAAAATACATAGTGAGCCTATAAGTGCGCCTAATCAACACTTGCAAGTGTCCATTTTAAGCTTACCAAGCGCTAGGGTTGAAAAGTTCACACGTAATTTTTGTAAATAATTTTAAATGTTTCTGAATACATTTCATTGAGACCATAACAACAAGTATGTTCGTAATTTTAGCACACAGATTTTTCTAGACTTAAATGATTGTGGAATTGTTAATACTATTTATCAATTGATTTCGATCAAGTTCCAGCCTATTAATGCGTGTAAGAGTAGTGCTCTGATTGACAAAACAAATACCAGATAACTCTAGAAATGCCACATGATTACTTGCTTTAAGATTTATTTTGATAACAACAGGACGTTGGAACCCAAAACAATTTACCAGAGAATTTTCGGAGCTAAGTTAAGAGATTATATCTTAGAAAAGGCGCAAAACTCGAAAATCCGGAATGCCGTGTCGTTTAGAGCGACTGCTGGATATTTGTTTTACTCCAAACTTGGATATTTTCCATTCGAAAGTGAAAAGGACGATTATCCTATTTGCATCGAACTAATAGACGACAGGGACAAGCTAGAGAACTTTGTCACAAGTTACCTAAAAGGGTTTCAAAACTTGTTAGTCATTGAATCGAAATTTAATTTGATACAAGATTAATAGCCATCTTTTTTAATTGTCGCCTCGAAAGAAAAACTCACCCTTTCGCCTTAAAAGCCACCCCTTCTTATCATAAGTATCGCTTTTTAAATCACCGAAATTTGGAGCATCCTTAAAATCTTGGACGATTAATGGGCTGTTGATATTGTGCTTAATGAGTATATCAAGCATTTCTTCTAAATCATTTTCGCAAATTAAGTCAGAGTGAATAGTTGTTCGAAGTTCAAAGTTGATCCCTGATTTCGATACTGCATCAAGCGTTTCAATAAAAGCTACAAAGCCATCATACTTTGTTAGCCGTATAAATTTTTCTTCTGGGGCTTTAAAATCAAGCGCTACAAAATCAATTAACCCTTGCTCCAATGCAGTGGAAATTATTTGCGGATTAGAGCCGTTAGTGTCAATTTTAATTTTAAAACCCAATTGCCTTAGGTATTGAAGAAAGGGGAGAAAATCCTTAGCCAACGTGCATTCACCGCCGCTTATGACTACCCCTTGTATTAAGTCTCTACGAGTTCTTAAAAAATCGTCCACTATGGCGAAAGGAATTCTTTTGTATCGACCCAAAACCAGATCAGGATTATGGCAGTAAGAGCAACGCATATTACAACCCATAAACCAGATAATCGCCGCAATGTGATCTGGAAAATCTTGAAAAGTAATAGGCGTAATGCTAGCTATTGGTAATTTTAATGACTTTTGCACCAAAGTTTTCAACCCTAGTTTGAATTTGGTTCGACATAATGCTTACGCTCATTATGCTCACCTTTTTTGCCAAGATTAAAACTTGAAACTGGCCTATGATACCCCATAACTCTTGTCCAAACTTTTGTCTCTTCGCCACATTTTGGGCAATGTGCTTTTTCTCCTTTAATATATCCATGGGTTGGGCATACTGAAAACACTGGGGTTATTGTAATGTAGGGCAATTTAAAGTTTTCGATGACCGTTTTAACAAGCTGCTTACATGCTTCACCTGAAGAAATTTTTTCACTCATATATAAATGCAATACCGTGCCACCAGTATATTTAGTCTGCAAATTGTCTTGCAACTGCAAGGCTTCGAACGGATCTTCAGTATGATTTACGGGAAGCTGGCTTGAATTAGTATAATATATATTTGCCGCCTCACCGGCTTGCAAAATGTCGGGAAATCGCTTTTTGTCTTCTTTTGCAAACCTGTATGTTGCCCCCTCTGCTGGGGTTGCTTCAAGGTTATAAAGATGCCCAGTTTGTTCTTGAAACTTTCTAAGTTCATCACGCATTAAATCTAAAATGTCTTGCGCAATTTTAATTCCTGCGGGCATTGATACGTTGATTTCATCATTACTAAAATTGCGCAATAATTCATTCATTCCATTAATCCCAATCGTGGAAAAATGGTTATTGAAATTGCGTAAATATCGCCTTGTATATGGATAGAGACCTTGGTCATACATTTCCTGTATAAAAATGCGCTTCTTCTCCAACGTGGATTTAGCGATTTGCATTAATTCAATAATTTGGTTTTTTAGACCATTCATGTCACCTTTAAATTTATAACCAAGCCTTGCAAGATTGAGGGTTACAACTCCAATGGAACCTGTCATTTCTGCTGAGCCAAACAGGCCATTTCCGCGCTTCAATAATTCCCGTAAATCAAGTTGTAATCTGCAACACATGGAACGAACAGCATGGGGTTCATATGCGTTAGGATTTTTAATTCTTGCGCCATTTTCATCAGATAAATATTGGCTGCCAATGAAATTTTGAAAATATGAACTGCCGATTTTCGCTGTATTATCAAAAATAGCCTTCGTAACTTTTGAACCCCAATTGAAATTCTCCATTATATTAACGGTTGGAATTGGGAAAGTAAAAGGTTGGCCATTGGCATCACCTTGTGTCATTATTTCATAAAATGCTATAACCAACATTTCCATTTCAGGTTTGAAATCTGCGTATGTTAGGTCTTCAGGATTATTAATTCCTCTTTGCCTAATTCTATTTTTTAGCTCATCAGAAATATCTTCACCGAAAAAATGATTATAATTTATTGTGGGTGCTTGAATGGCAAGATCTGGCGGAACATCAATATCAAAAGTAATATTAGTAAATGGGCTTTGTCCCCATCGAGCGGGAACGTTCAAATTATATATAAATTGCCTAAGTGCTTTCTTTACTTCGCGAAAACTCAAATTATCCTTGAATATATATGGCGCTAGATAAGTATCAAAAGAACTAAAGGCCTGCGCGCCCGCCCATTCTGATTGCAAAATCCCCAAAAAGTTGGCGATTTGTCCCAAGGCTTCACGAAAGTGTTTTGGTGGGGAGCTTGCAACTTTGCCCTGCACACCATTAAACCCCTCATTTAGTAGAATTCTTAGACTCCATCCTGCGCAATAACCAGTTAAACAATCAAGGTCATGGATATGAATATCGCCTTCCCTATGTGCTTGACCTTCTTTTTGATTATAAATTTTATCTAGCCAATAATTTGCAATTATTTTGCCTGCGCAATTATTTATGAGGCCAGCGTTTGAATAATCTGAATTTGCATTGGCATTGACACGCCAATCTGACCGAAAAATATATTCAGAAATCGCATCGTTACAATCAATTTTGGTTGAATTTGAGCTAGTTTTTAATTCAATTGCTTGGCTTTTTAACATTGCACACTCGCTATATATAGGGGTTAATTGGAATATGAACACTATATATTGTGATTTGCTAAAGAATTATTGACATAAATCAATTTTTCTAAAATTTCTAAACCTTTTTTGAAAACCGCTCATTTGTAAGAATTGGAAAATATATTGGAAGCATCAGAATGAATGAGACACTTAACAAGGTTGCGGAAAATAAATAGATAGAAGAAGTTTGATGTGGCAAAATCCATACCCAAAATACCCGTGCAAATGCCGCCATATTAACCATTATAAAAGCCAAAATAATTGTATTATGCACTTTAAGTGGTCGCCCCGTATGACCAAGGCTTACACGCGCCATCATTCCCATTGTTAAAGTTGCAATTCCCCCAATAGTGAAAGCATGATTGGCAACCGCATTTGGAATATGGAACCCAAAAAGATCCATTGCCTTAAGAAACATTCCTACAACCAGCCAGAAATAGCCAATATGCAAAATCCATAATAATGGCTCATCGAGAGATTCTATGGTTTTCCACTGAGTAAAGCGCCAAAGATTAGAAAATGCCGCCAATAAAAGTGCAAAGCCGCTTAACATTGGCGCAAATCGCCAAATATCCAATATAGCGGCACCAATTGCGCAATACATCGCAAGTTTTTCAATACGCGGATCACGATATATTTTTATACCCTTTGCATTTTCAGTGAAGAAAGGGATTATGCGGCCACCGATTATAAGCATTATTAGAATTATAATATTCAATCCCATTCGCATGCCAAGTTCGGGATCGCCGAAATGCATAATTGAATTTGCTATTGATTGGAAAAACAATAACAAGAGAAAAAAGTAGTTTCGTCTATTTTGTGATTTTATTAGCGCCGGTAAAATAGCGACTGCCGCGAAGAAATAAAATGGAATGTCACAGATAGCGACGACGTATTTAGGCAAATATGCACTAAAGAGCATTGCAAATCGGCCAATAATCCAAAAACCACATAATAAAGCTAGCTGTGAGCCTTTTGGCGTTGAATGCCCGGTCCAATTTGGCACTGCAGTTAGTAAAAACCCCGCAATTACCGCACTTGAATAACCAAAAACCATTTCGTGGCGATGCCAGTTTACTATGTCCCATCCTAGGTTTTGACTGGTAAAAATACCTGTAAAAGAAAGCACAAAATATAGTGTTACCATGGGCAAAAAGGCCATAGCCATCAAAAAAAACGGCCTAAAACCGAGTGAGAAAATTGGTTTATTGAAAAACTGTTTCATGCATTAGCCAAAGGTTAAAAATAGGCAGTAAATACTGGCTTAATTGTCATTTCCTTGACTTAGGTCAAGCCGCCTTTGCGCGTAATTGTAATATTTAGATACCCTCCCCATAGCATAGGCAATAATTTCGCCTAAGAACGAAAAATAGTTTGAAAGGGCTTGAGGGTTTTAAATTAGGAATCTTTAAGATGAAAAACACAAATCTAAACCTCTTATTATGCACTTCTTTTTTAGCACTATGTTCCCCCATAGCTGCAAAGGCTCAGGCTGTATCTTTAATTGATGCCATTTCAAATGGTCAAACCCATTTTGACGCGCGATTGCGTTATGAATATGTCGATCAATTAGGAATTACGAACGATGCAAATGCAACGACTTTGCAGACTAAAATTAACTATCAAACCAAGCACTTTAACGGGGTATCTGCACTTATTGAATTTGAAAATATTACTAATTTATTTGGCAGTAATTTTAACGATACTATTAATGGCAAAACCACATATCCAATAGTTGCCGACCCAAATAACACGCTGGTGAATAGGCTTTATGTGGATTATACAGGATTGCCAAAAACTTCGGTGACACTTGGTCGTCAAATTATAAATTTAAATAATCAGCGGCATATTGGCGCGGTTGGCTGGCGACAAAATGATCAAACATTTGATGCAATTAGTGTCAAAAATAATAGCTTTGCAAACACAGAAATTTTCTATGCCTATTCCACACAGGTAAATCGTATTTTCGGGACGAATTCGGCACAAGGAACTTGGAAAGATACACAAATCCATTTGTTGAACTTAAGTTATGACGCAAAAACCTTTGGTAAAATTAGTGTCTATGACTATTTGTTGGATTTACCAAATGCTGCTGCTTTATCAACGCAAACATTTGGTGCGCGTTATGAAATTGTCAAAGCACACCCAACTTTCAAACTTGGGTTTAACGCGGAATTTGCTAATCAAAAAGATTATGCCAATAATACTGCAAACATTGAATTAAATTATTATTCGGTAGAGCCTTCAATAAGCTTCGGTAATTGGCAATTAAAGGCCCAATATGAAGCCAAAGAAGGCAATGGAATACGCGCCTTCCAATTCCCACTTGGAACAAATCATGCATTTGATGGTTGGGTTGACAAATTCCTAACTACACCCGCCAATGGCTTAGTTGATGCCAATATTGGGGTTAGTTATAAGGCTAAATCGCCAAATAAATTGTTAGATGGCACAAAATTCTCGATAGTTTTTCATGATTTTGAAGCTCAAAATGGCGGTTTAAAATATGGCACAGAATGGAATGCCACAATAGAACAAAATTTCGGCAAAAATTATAGCGCCGGCATTAAAATCGGCAAATATGAAGCCGATAAATTATTTACAAATACTACAAAAATTATGCCATATTTTGGCTTGAAATTCTAATCAAAGATATAAATGTCGTGGGATTATGCATATTCCCACGGCATTTTTT
>JAPUEP010000234.1 GCA_027492515.1 Hyphomonadaceae bacterium | reverse complement strand
GAAATAATGGAAAATATGGCGACGCATATTGAATTTATGCGCCGCGCCATTGCGCTTACAAATCGTGCACAAACTTTTCCATCGCCTTGCGTTGGCTGTGTTATTGTTAAAGATGGGCAAGTAATTGCTGAAGCCTATACGCAAGAAGGCGGGCGCCCACATGCCGAATATATTGCGCTTGAAAAAATCGGTTTTGATGCATTTGATTCAGATATTTACGTAAGCCTTGAACCTTGCGCGCATGAAAGCGAACGTGGGCCAACTTGTTCGAAAATATTGATTGATGCAAAACCCAAAAATGTTTTTATTGCAATGCAAGACCCCGACCCGCGCACTATGGGCAAAGGGATTGAAGCGCTAAAAGCAAATAATATAAATGTCCACATCGGCCTTTTAGAAACTGAAGCACGGGATGCACATTGTGAATTTATAAATTACATAAATTCACTATTTCCATAATCTAATTGTAATACCATAAGTTCGTGGTTCGGCAGGGAAGCCATCTAATTGTGATGTCACCGCGCGGGTTGTGCCATTTGATGCCATTAATGGTGAATTACCTTGTAATGGGCCATCAAAAATAATTTGGGCATAATGTTCATCACTTAAATTTTTGCCCCAAAGGCTTAATGACCATTTTGCTTCTTTGGGTTTAATTTCAATTGAACCATTATATAAATCAAGTGCGCCAATTGTCTTGCGCGGGTCAATGTTTGAACCGCCATTATAACTTGAAGTGTGGTGATGATTTAAAGTGAAATCGGCAATAAAATCACCCAAATTTATGGTGTAATTTATATTATTGCTTACGCTCCATTTTGGGCTTGCGGTTAATTGTTGGCCTTTGATTAGATATAGGTTTAAATTTTGCCCCAAAAAGCTGTTTGGATCATTTGGCGCACCTAAATCATTGCCATATTTTGTATCAGCATAGGCAAGGCCACCTGACAATTTAAGCCCTTTAATTGGTGTGAAATAGCTATAATCAATTTCATAGCCTTTTGAATTAACCTCAGGAACAGATGCCACAATTTGGGAAATGCCATTATAGGTATTTAGTTGGAAATTTTGGAAATCTTGTTTGAAAATTGCAATTCCAAACTCCAAATCACCATGCAAATATTTGCCCTTCAGCCCTAATTCATAGGCATCAACGGTTTCGGCTTTGAAACTTGTATCGGGGTTTCTTATGGTTTGATTGCCAATTGTGCCTGAAACAATTGAACCTTTGGCATCTTGCATAACCCTATCAAGGTTAAAGCCACCTGATTTTACGCCGCGATTATAAGAAATATAGGCGTTTAAATTATCATTTATCGCCTGTTTGATGGTGACATTACCGGCATAATTATCATCATCAAAACTTTGCGTGTGATTAATGCCATCAAGTGCAGAGCGCGCCCAAGGAACGCAAACTGTGCCAACAACGCCCGCCAAATTTGATGGCGCGGATGCTGATGGATTATAGCCATAGGCTTGCTCAATCGCACGGCAACCATTGGCGCCACTTGTATTATATTTTGCACTAAAGTCCTTTTTGTCTTTTATATAACGCGCGCCAATAATAATTTTTGTGCCTTCAAATATTTCATATTCCCCGCGCCCATAAAGACTGAAATTATCACTTTTTTGCGTGAAATAATCAGACCAGCCGCCACCTTCAACCATTGCCAATGAATTGGCATTAAAAAGGCCGCCTGTTGCGCTTGCGATTAGGTTTCTAAGGTTGATATTATATTGTGAAACAGGAATTGTTGCGGCAGATGCACCAGATAAAAGCCCGCCAATATAGGTTTCATAATCCTTGCCATATTGGAATACATTATGGGAATTGATGATTTGATGATTATAAAGGCCACCAATTTCCCAATTAAAATTTTCCGTACCACCATTTAGACGCAATTCTTGGGAATAATCTTTCACCTTTGCCCCTGGCTGCATTGCAAGGTCACGATAAAGAATATCCGCACCCGACCATTCACCATCTTGGGCATAGGCAAAATCAAAATAACGCGCCGATGTTATGGATTTTAATTTGGCAAAACCATAATCATGGTTGATTTCAAGGCTTATGCCCTTATCCAAAACTGTTTGATCAAATGGCCTATCGGCATAGGCACGAAGTTCAGAAAACTGATTGCCGCTATATTTGCCATTTTGGAAAATGCGATTGATTATAGTGGTTGAATTAACTGGCGCACGGCTATCGGAAATAAAAACTGGCGCATTACAACAGGCTTCATTACGCTTTGTATAATCGGCAATTAGGCGAAAATTTGTGCCGCCATAATCATAATATAATTGACCGCGCGAAGAATAATAATTGATATTATTATCGCGTCGCGCGTTCTCCAAACCCTGATTTACAATCATATAGCCGTCGCGTTGCGCTGTCGTGAAAAACAAACGGCCTGAAAGTTTTTCACTTAATGGGCCATTAATTGATGCACCCCAATTTTGATAATTCAAATTACCAAGCGTCAAAAAACTATTGGCTTCAAATTTTTTGCTTGGTTTTTTTGTGCTTACATAAATTAAACCCGCAGAGGTGTTAGAGCCATAAAAAACCGATTGCGGGCCACGCGCCACCTCAATTGATGATAATTCACCCAAATCACCAAAACCTGCGGCAGTGCGCGAACGCATTACGCCATCAATCATAATGCCAACTGAAGGCTCTAAGCCAACATTCGTGCCTTGCGTTCCGATGCCGCGAATTCGTGCGGTTACCGAAAGCGCACTTTCAGATTGAGGGAATTGAAGGCTTGGCACTATTTGAACCAAATCTTGCGCTTTTTTTATGCTAGCATTTTTGAGGTTTGCGCTGTCAATTTTACTTACGGAATAAGGTGTTGAAAAATTTGTTGTGCGGCGCGGGGCGGAGATTATTATAGATTCTTCTTTTGGATTACCCACAACGGGTTCACATTCCGTATTACTATCACAAGGATGAAAAATATATTTTACGCCGGTATCGCTTTCTCCAACATATATTTGTGCAAAGACAGGTGCGCCAAATAATGAAATTGCCGAACCAAGCAGCAATAAATTACGTAAATTATTCGTTTTATTTTTTGGCATTACACACCTTGGAAAAATTGTTCACAATTTGCCTTTAGGTTTAATCACAAACCCTTTCAAAACAATTTAACACCTAAGTTCGGAAAAATTCGCTTTATTTGGTCAAATTTTTGTGTGATATGGGCAGAAATGAAAGCAAAGTCCAAATGCCGAACTTAAATAAACCAAATCTACGAAGACGCGCCAAAATCGAAACCAATGAATGTAGCATTGCACAAAGTGCGCTTATATTTGGTGATAAATGGACGCTTCTAATCCTGCGCGAGGCGTTTTTTGCCATTGTTCGTTTTGAAGATTTTCAAAAAGATTTATCAATCCCACGTTCGATATTAACTGAACGCCTTGGGCGTTTGATTGATATTGGAATTATGACAAAGCAACCATATCAAGAGGCGGGCGCACGCATTCGACATTCATATCATTTAACTTTAAAGGGGCGCAAAGCTTTTAAAATATTGGCTGCCTTAATGGAATGGGGTGATGAGTTTTTGATAAAAACCCCAAAAATGCAGATTGTTGATGCAACATCAAAATCACATTTACGCCTTGGACTAATAAACGAATTAGGGCAAGAAATCCCGCAAAAGCAGATTGCAATTGAACCTAGGAAATAAAATGTCAAAAATCAAAGCAATTCTCTGGGATTATGGCAATGTTTTGGTGCGCTGGTCGCCGCGTGAATTTTATAAAAGCATTATTCATGACAAAGAAAAATTGGATTTCTTTATTGATAATGTCTGCCCAATGTCATGGCATTTTTTGCATGATAGTGGAATTCCGATGGATGTTACAATTCCACAAAGACAAAAAGAATTTCCCGAATTTGCCGTTGAAATTCAAATGTGGAAAGATAATTTCCAAGACATGATTTTAGGTGAGATTTCATCATCTGTCGAAATTGTAAAAAAACTTAAATTGCCGCAATATGTGCTTACCAATATGCCAACAGAAGTGGTCGATATTTGCTTTAACCCGTTTGATTTAAAAAAATATTTCAAAGATATTATTGTTTCGGGTGATGAAAAAATTGCAAAACCTAATAAAGAAATATTTGAAATCGCACTAAAAAGAATGGGTAATTTATTACCCGAAGAAGTATTATTTACCGATGATTCGCCAAATAATATTGAGGCGGCAAGCAAAATGGGTTTTGAAACCCATTTATTCAATGACGAAACTGGCCTTGGCGAAAAATTAAAAACAATGGGAATTTTATAATGCAATATAAAAAACTTGGTTCAAGTGATTTAATGGTTTCCGAATGCTGCCTTGGCACTATGACATTTGGCGAACAAAACACCGAAAAAGAAGGGCATGAACAAATGGATTATGCCGCCTCGAAAGGCGTGAATTTCTTTGATACTGCCGAATTATATTCAATCCCGCCAAAACCAGAAACCCAAGGTTCAACCGAAAAAATAATCGGAACATGGCTTAAATCGCGCAATAATCGCGATAAAGTTGTTATTGCTTCTAAAATTTGCGGTCGCACTAATGCCGATTGGTATCGCCCGAATAAAGAAATGCCGCGCGTTACACCCGCACAAATTGATTATGCAATCGAGCAATCATTGAAAAGATTGCAAACCGATTATATAGACCTTTATCAAATCCATTGGCCCGATAGGTTGTTGGATAATTTTGGTGCAAATATTTATCGCCCAATGGCGGATGATTATGTGGCATTTGAAACCCAATTAGAGGCCATGCAAAAGCATATCCAAAAAGGAAATATTCGCCATATTGGCCTTTCCAATGAAAGTGCATGGGGAATGATGAAATTTGCCCAAGCCGCCAAAGATTTTAACCTTCCAAAAGTGGTTTCAATTCAAAATGCCTATCATTTATTAAACCGTCAATTTGAACCATATTTAGCGGAAATTTCGGTGCGTGAAGAAATTGGCCTTCTTGCCTATTCACCACTTGCACAAGGTTATTTAACAGGCAAATATTTGAACGGTGCAAGGCCGGCAGGTGCGCGCTCTACACTTTTCAATCGTGGGCAAAGGTATGAAACTGCGCCTGCTGAAACAATGATTTCAAAATATGTGGCGCTTGCAAATAAATTCAATATGCATCCTGTAACGCTTGCGCTTAAGTTTTGTTCGACGCGCCAATTTATGAATAGTGTGATAATTGGGGCAACCAATATGGATCAATTGAAGCTTGCAATTGATGCTTTTGACGCCAGTTGGTCAAACGAATTAGAGACAGAGGTTAACGAGCTTCATAATTCTTGCCCAAATCCATGCCCTTAGGGGAATTAGTTTGTATTAGGTGCATTTATTTAAAAATGCGACGATTTGTTTGATGGCTTGTTCTTGTTTAATCGTTTTTTGCGGTCTATAGACTTGCCGGGTTTTTATAATTCCATAAGGGAGATTTGGAATGACTGTTAAAGTTGCAATTAATGGTTTTGGTCGTATCGGCCGTCTTGTTTTGCGCTCTATGATTGAGCATGGTCGTAATGACATTGAAGTTGTTGGCATCAACGACCTTGGCCCTGCGGCAACTAATGCGCATTTGCTTAAATTCGATTCAGTTCATGGCAAACTAAATGCTGATGTTTCGGTTGAAGGTGATTGCATTGTAATCAACGGCAAAAAAATTAAAGTAACTGCGGAACGTGATCCTGCAAATCTTCCTTGGAAAGATTTGGGCGTTGATGTTGCAATGGAATGTACTGGTATTTTCACTGCACGTGAAAAAGCGGCTGCGCATTTGGCGGCTGGCGCGAAAAAAGTTTTGATTTCTGCACCTGGTGAAAATGCTGATAAAACTATTGTTTATGGTGTTAATCACAATACTTTAACTGCTGCTGATACTGTTGTTTCAAACGCATCATGCACAACCAATTGCTTGTCACCTGTTGCAAAAGTTTTGAATGATACTGTTGGTATCGTAAACGGCTTTATGACAACTGTTCACTCTTACACTGGTGACCAACCAACTTTGGACACTATGCATAAAGATTTATACCGCGCACGTGCGGCGGCATTGTCTATGATCCCAACTTCAACTGGCGCAGCAAAAGCGGTTGGTTTGGTGCTTCCTGAATTAAAAGGTAAATTGGACGGCGTTGCTATTCGCGTTCCAACACCAAATGTTTCAGTGGTTGATTTAACTTTCAACGCAGCGCGTGCAACCACTGTTGAAGAAATCAATAATGCAATTATCGCAGCATCAAATGGCGCATTAAAA
>JAPUEP010000233.1 GCA_027492515.1 Hyphomonadaceae bacterium | reverse complement strand
AAAAACCAGTAGGTAAAACAAAAAACAAAAATAGAAATTATCAACGCAAATGCAAAAGGAATAATGCCAATAAGCCAATTGACGCACAGCAAAGTAAGTAAAATAGGCAAGGAAAGTGATATTAAGTATGTTTTATAATCTATTTTTCTGCAATTTATCAAAGTCATATAATCTTCAAATTCAAATTCTATATGTTTGAATTTATACTTAAAATCACCTTTTAATTCGTCAATCGCGTCATTGTTTGTGATTTTATTTCCTGAAGCGATTTTTGACTTTAAGTTTGCACAGAAATCAGATGCCTCTATTTCATTTTCAAAATAACGTTTTGGAATAATTTGTGAAGTCGTTCTATTAAATTTAATTACAATTATTTTTGACAAATCCACAACATCTTCAATTTGGTCGATTTGATAATTTGCTTTACCGTTATTGCCTTCGATAGTTATCTCACTGTCACCGACCGAAACATCAGTAATTTTATCTTTGACAATTTTTTTATAAGTCCGTTTAAAAAAGAACGGCATAATTAGATTTGGCGAACCAAATTTAAAAACTGGAAAAAGTATAATCACCTTTATTGCGCTTGCAATAATGAAATCTGTTAGATCAAAATTTTTTAACCGAAAAATAAAGTCAAAGAATATTAGTGTAAATATCACCAATATAATTGACTTATCGGTTATAATTGATTTATCGGCCGTATTTGATTTATTGATATTGTGATATTTTAAATAAAATTCCCCAAACTCTAGGAATTCATCTTGCTCAATTTCTATTTTTTCAAATTTTCTAATCAATATAGCCGCCATCAAATATTTCTATATTAATCAAGCTATTTTAAAAATCAATCTCTTTATAATATTCGGGCGGTGCAATACCTATAAAGACATCATTTAAAATTGGTGCAAAACTTGGGCGTTGTTTTAGGGTTCTATAATATGATTTCGCGCCTTTTTGTTTATCCCATGAAATTAAATCAAGATAATCAAGAATTGAAATCTGCGCGCCCATTATAAAATCTGCCAATGAGATTTTATTGCCAATGGCATGACCCGAAACAATGGTTTGCCGGCCAATTATATCCATAAAAACCGCAGTTTCTTCGCGGATTTCACGCAAAATTTGGGTTTCAGGTGGGCCAGTGCGATATTGAACCTTATATACTTTTTCGGCCAATATTTTTTGCAATAATGGCATAAAATCACCCAATAATTCGTAGCAATAAGAACGAACCTCTGCCCGCTCTACTGGCCCTGATGGGAATAATGGCGGGGATGGTAGGATATCTTCAATATATTCAAATGCCGCCATTGGTTCTTTGATAATACAACCATTGCCATACATATCATCGATTAATAAAGGCGTGCGCCCACGATTATCAATTGCCAAAAGATTTGGCGGATCTTCAAATTGTGGCACTTCAACAATGTGAATATGGGCGCGCTTTTCCATAAGCGCCACAATCATTGCACGCGATAAAACATCAAAAAAGCGTTTATGGATAATTATCATTATCCCACTTCTTTAACGCGATTTTTTAAACCTTCAAGACAGGTTGACGTAAAATGGTTTTTAGTTTTTCAGGCGCACATTTGCGCGGATCAGAAATATAGATTTCATGATGAAGCCCACGCATTTTAAATCCATTTTGCGGGATGAATTCATCATGCATTTTTGCCAAAACTGGCGCTTCATCATCATAAGAACCAATATGAAGAATTTGCACACATATTCCTTCATCAATAGTTTTTAATTCAACTTCATTAAGTTTTGGATTGGGCTTTTTATTTTTGGTTTGTTCAAGAATTAAATTGAAATCATCTTTATTAATCCAATCGGGTTGCCAAATAAGCATTTCCCATTTCCATTTTTCTTTATTTCGCGTGATAAAATCATTCATATCATCGGCCCACCATAGGCCTTCCAATGGGCCAACCACATAATCTTTTTGATATTTTTTCTTGGACTGAAATTTTAAACCATATGAAAGCGAAAATAATGCACCGACGCATTCGGCATAATCATTACTATTATTTGGATTGCCCTGCCCCTTTATCGAAAGGAATTGCAGCGTCGGAATATCAATAATTTCATATTGTTTTTTGGGATTATAAGCGGATTTATATAATTTTTTTGGATCAATTTTTTCCATTTTTCACCTCATACCCATATTTAATCTATATTATGGTCAGGATGTGTCAGCATTATCATCATTTTGCTTCGCACCCGCAATATGACAAAAATGCGCATAGGCATTGTGATTTTGAAATTTGCCACTATTTAGAAGGAAATAAATTATAAACCTTGAGGTTATTATGTTTTCAACCCCTATTATCGCACAAGCTGCTGGCGCAGCGGCTGCCGCACCTTCTGGTCCAGTTGGTATTATTATGAACCTTTTGCCAATGGTGGCAATTTTAGTTGTTTTTTACTTCCTTCTTATCCGCCCACAACAGCAAAGAATGAAGGCGCATCAAGAAATGGTAAGCCAACTTAAAAAAGGTGATACTGTTGTTGCCGCTGGTGGACTTATTGGCAAAGTAAAATCTTTAAGCGACACCGAAGTTACTATTGAAATTGCACCAAATGTTGCAATCAAAGTTGTTCGCGGCGCAATTTCAGAAGTTCGTGGTCCAACCATCATCCCACCAGCAAATAACGCCTAAAAATAGGGGATTTAATATTGTTAAGCGTTTCACGTTGGCGTTATATTGCCGTTATTATCGTTACATTATTGGGAATAATTTGGGCATTTCCAAATGTTCTATCTGCGCCAATGCGCGAAAAAATCCCAAAATTCTTGCCGCATAATGCAATAAATCTTGGCCTTGACCTTCAAGGTGGTTCACACCTTTTATTCGAGGTTGATAAGGATACGGTTTTCCGCCAACGTCTTGAAACTGTCGCTGATGATATTTCAAATTCTTTGCGTGGTATTGAACGCAATTCAGATTCAAAAGAGCGTTTACCTGCGATTGCCTTTTCTGGTCGTTCGGTTTCCCCTGATGGTCAAAGCGTAAAAGTAAGCGTTACAAATCCACAAGATTTGGGCGAAGCGCAAAAACGCATTGCAAAACTTGGCAATTCTGTTCAAGGCGTATCTGGTCAAGTTTCAGGTAGTGATATTGCGCAAAGCGTAAATGGCACTGAAATCACTGTAACATTGACCGAAGAAGCAAAAATTTCAATGACACGCCGCGCAGTTACCCAATCTGTTGAGGTTATCCGCCGCCGTATCGACGAAACAGGCACAAAAGAGCCATCAATTACACGCCAAGGCGCAGATAGAATTGTGGTTCAGGCGCCTGGTGAATCAGATCCTGAAAAACTTAAAAAATTGGTTGGTCAAACTGCAAAACTAACCTTCCAAATGGTTGATAGCAGCGTTTCAATCGACGAAGCGCGCGCGGGCCGCGTTCCCCCTGGTGAAGTGGTTTTACCACAAGACAACCCAGCCGAGCCTTTTGTTCTGGTTAAACGCCGCGCAATGGTTTCGGGTGAAAATTTGGTTGATGCACAGCCAACTTATGACCAACAACGCGGTATTCCAGTTGTAAGCATTCGCTTTGATGGCACAGGTTCACGCCTATTTGGACGCGCCACAACCGAGGGTGTTGGCAAAAGATTTGCAATCGTTCTTGATGACAAAGTAATTTCTGCACCTGTTATTAACGAACCAATCGCAGGCGGTAATGCACAAATTTCGGGTAATTTCACCCTTGAAAGTGCAACTGAATTATCAACGCTTTTACGTGCTGGTGCGCTTCCTGCACCTTTGAAAATCCTTGAACAGCGTTCAGTTGGTGCAGAGCTTGGGCAAGATGCGGTTAATGCAGGTGCAAAGGCGGGTATTATCGCGCTTGTTGCCGTTGTTATATTCATGTTGCTTGCTTATGGTTTTACCTTTGGTGGGTTTTCAATTATCGCGCTTGGCGTGAACGTGATTTTGATTTTCGCGGGTATGGGAACGGCGGGGGCAACCCTTACACTTCCGGGTATTGCGGGTCTTGTTCTTACGCTTGGTATGGCGGTTGACGCCAACGTATTGATATATGAACGTATGCGTGAAGAATATGCGGCGGGTCGCTCTGTTGCGCTTGCACTTGATGCAGGTTTCTCACGGGCGGTTGTAACCATTATTGACGCGCACGTTACATCATTATTGTCTGCCTTGATATTGTTCTATTTCGGCTCTGGCCCTGTTCGTGGCTTTGCGTGGACTTTGTCATTGGGTATTTTAACATCTGTATTTACTGCGGTTTTGGTAACACAGGTTCTTATTGGAATCTGGTATCGCCAAAATAAACCAAAAGTTCTTCCTATTTAGCGAGTGTGTGATGGAAGTTTCAAATTCTAAATGGCCTTTAATTCGCCTTGTTCCTAAGCAAACCCATTTTGGTTTTGTGCATTTTGCGCGCCTTGCGGCAAGTCTTTCTGTGATTTTGTGTATTCTATCTTTTGTGTCTTTCGCAACTGGTGGGCTTCGTCAAAATCCAATGGATGCATTTAACAAAACCCAAGGTAGCTTTACACAAAAAATCGACGCAGTCTTTGCCGATGCCTTCAATCTTGGCATTGATTTCAAGGGCGGCGTTAGTATGGAAGCAATTTCAACCCAACCAATCGACATTGGTAAAGTGCGCGAGACCATGCACACTTTATCCGTGCGTGACCCACAGGTTCAAGGTTTTGACAAACCAAACCAAATTATGGTTCGCTTTTTATCTGAAAATGATAATAATGATGCGGCAATTGGCGTTGTTAAAGATGCATTGACCAAAACATTACCCGGTGTGACCTTCTCTCACCCTGATGTGGTTGGCTCTAAGGTTTCGGGCGAATTATATCGTAATGGTATTATGGCTTTGGTTGCCGCCATTAGCTTTATGCTTGTATTCATTTGGTTCCGATTTGAATTTCAGATGGGTGTGGGTTCGGTTATTGCACTATTGCACGACGTTATCTTAACCCTTGGTTTTATTTCGGTTACGCGAATTGAATTCTCACTGACCTCTATTGCCGCAATTTTGACGATTATTGGTTATTCGATGAATGATACAGTTGTGGTTTACGACCGATTGCGTGAAAATATGCGTAAATGGAAAAAGAAGCCAATGGCTGAATTGATTGATTTATCAACCAATGAAACATTATCGCGTACTATCATCACTGGTATGACAACATTATTGGCACTTATTGGCCTAACGGTAATTGGTGGTTCGACCATTCAATCATTCACAATTGCAATGATTTTTGGTGTTATCATTGGTACTTATTCGTCAATTTATGTTGCTGCGCCATTCTCTTTACTTGTTCCACGTGATGAGAAGAAACGCCCTGAAAAAATTGTTGATGACAGGCCATAATGGTTAGTTTTATTGCAAATAATGATCCAAGGCGGCTTGAAATGGCCGCCTTTGCTATTGGTGTGGCGCAAAACCTATTGGTAGAGGCCATAGATTTTGACAATGAATTATGGTCCATCGCCAAAAATGCCAAAGAACCAATGATGGCACGCATTCGGATGCAATATTATATTGATGAAATCGAACGCATCAAAACCAATGGCAAGCCAACAATTCCAATCGGCGAATTTTTCAAAAACCTCAATTCACTTGAACAAATTGAAAACCTAATTTGGGCGCATATTGAGAAAATTGACAATCCAAATAAAAACCAAGCCAATGAAAAAATCTGGGAAAATTATTTTAATTTGGCCCAATATATTTCAATCAATAAATTTGATTCCGACATTTCCAAAATCTGCGCACAAATCATAAATGGCGCAAATAATGGTGATTTTACAATCTATGCAAAAAATATTGCCGCATTAAATAAAAAGGTTTTTGGTCTTTCAAATCAAGAGCGACAAAAATTATTGCCCGCAATTGGTTTTGTTAAATTATGCAAAAGCCAAATTTTATATGAAAATATAATTGAAAAGCGCCTTGGATTACGCGCCAAACTTGCGCTTTTTGGCGCGGTTTTATTCGGTAGAGTTTAAGCGCCCTTACCCTCAACTGAAATCCATAATGGGCTATGACCACCTTGTGGAAGGCGTTTTCCCACATCGCATTTCTGGATTTTCAAACCACGCGCGAATGCATGATCATAGGCCACACTAAACGGGAATTTGCTTTGGGTTGAACCTGTAATACCACCGCATACGATACGATTAACCTGTGCAGTTCTTGCAAAGAATTTCATTTGCCTATCCCATGCAGGTGCCGCAAAATCACCCATTGTAAGCACAGGAACATCTTCATTACCTGCGCGGTTTGCGGT
>JAPUEP010000232.1 GCA_027492515.1 Hyphomonadaceae bacterium | reverse complement strand
TAGCCAAATTTCTTTTTTAATTTTCTTTGTCAATGCATTTGCAATCATTTCATAGCTTATTTTGACAAAATCAAATATTTGTTCATCACTAAAGCTATCATTATTATAAATCTGCAGCCATTTTAAACCGCGTGATGCCATATAGGGCGCGGGGCGCACGCCTCTTTCGTCTTTATTTATTTCAAAAGCGATGTCGGAACATTTGAAAATGATTGCAAAATCATCACCCTCTTTTTCCCAACCGCCAATTGCAAAAACTTTACCGCCAATTTTCCAAACATCGGCATCCCATTGATAAATATGGGTTGCATGTTCAAGGCTTTGGCAAAATTCATTATATTTGGCTTGGTTCATTTGGGTAATTTATCAGAAAGTGCATCAAGATAATATTTAATTTTAGGCCTTACGAATTTGCAAAAAAGCAATTATTGGCTGCGAACGATTATGTTAAATGCAAACGACAAAACAAGCAAACCAATGTCTATAATTTTTGGAATTATAATTTTAATTCTTAGCTTGACCCATTATCAATATTAGACATAATCGGTTGCGATAATAGTTTTGTATAATTTATTTTAAAACACGAAATTTTGGAGATTACGATTGAAGCCCCTATATTTAATTCCTTTAATTTCAATATTGTGCGCAACATCATCTTTTGGCGAAACCGTTAAAAAGCCAAGCGCGCCCGCTAAAACAACGGTTTCAAAACCAGTCGAGCCGATTAAACCCACCACCTCACCTGATAAAATGCGCGAAATCAAAAATAAAGAAGGCAAAATTATAAAATATGAATGGTGGCGTGAATTGACCTATTGCGGCGGGAAAATTTATGGATTGGGTGAACTTACTAGCGAAAACCCGGAAAAAGCAAAAATTGTAATGAATAATGGTACTCTGGTTGCTAATTACGGCGTGCAACGCCTTATGATTGACAGAAAGATAGATTTGAAAACTGCGCAACCTCTTGCTTCTGAATCTTTTACAAGTGGCGTTAATTCTTTCAAATCCGCCTATTGGACATATAGAACACTTGGCACACATCAAAATTACATAGATTCAACAATGAAAGACTGCCAATCTACCCTAACTGAATATTCCCAAAAATTCCCAGAACTTTTCAAAAGCATGAATTAGACATTTCCCACCACCCAAAATTTGCCTTCAGCAAATTTTAAAAAGCAAAAATGTCAAATATTTTCAAAAACCACGCTTTTTGAAAATATTTGCCCGCTTAAAACCAAAAGCCTAAGCGAGCAAAGCGAGGGCGGGCTTTTGAGAATTTTTACGCCGCCTGCGCCATAACCCTGTTTCTGCCGCATTGTTTTGCAGAATATAAAGCTTGGTCGGCGCGTTTAAGTACGGTTTCGGGAATATCCGAAGTTTGATTACCAACCGAAACACCAACCGAACAAGTAACATCTAATTGTTCACGATTACGCCCAATATAGAATGGTGCAGTGGCAATTGAATGGCGTAAACGCTCGGCAATTTGCATTGCATCTTCTGGTAAAGTGTCTGGCATGATTACCACAAACTCCTCACCACCAAAGCGGCATGCAAGATCGCGCGGCCTAAAGTTTGATGCAAGGCGTTCAGAGAATTGACGAATAACATCATCACCCGCATCATGCCCAAAAAGGTCATTTACGCGTTTAAAGTGATCAATATCGGCAATAAGAACCGAAACTGGCTGCCCGCCTCTTTGCATACGTTCAAGCAAGGCCTTAAGCTGGCTTTCCATATAACGGCGATTGTGAAGACCGGTTAATTGGTCGGTCACCGCTTTTTCCATTGTTTGGTCAACGCTTTCGCGTAAAGCCTCAATGTAACGCCTGCGGCGTACAAGGGTTTTTACACGCGCAAGTAATTCTTCTTCATCAAGTGGGCGATCGATAAAATCATTCACACCTAATTCAAGTGCGCGAAGGGCTTTATCACGTTCATGATTATCAACAATTGCAAGAATTGGCAGATTTCGCGTTGCCGTTTGCGATCTTATATGTGCTGCAAGCCTTAGGCCATCAAAAGATGTGCCAGAGGTTGAAACAATCATCAATTCAACAGATGCATGACCTTCAGGGCCTAATTCATTGGCCTCGCTCATTAATAATGGTCTTTGTTCGGCGGCAAGAACCCTTTTAATTCTTTCCCCACGGCGATTATCATCTTCAAGGATAAGGATGCGCGCGCTTAGGCCATCTTCCAAATAATGAAGGTTTTCGATTACGCCAAATCTTCTGCCAACTGCTTCACGGGTTCTTAATTCGTCACTTAAAGTTTTAAAGCGAGAAAGTGAGCGAACACGCGCCAAAAGTAAAACATCATCAATCGGTTTTGATAAAAAATCATCCGCGCCAACTTTTAGGCCGAGTATTCTGTCTTCTTTTTGGTCAAGTGCAGTGACCATAATGATTGGAATATGCGATGTTTTTGGATCTGCTTTCAAACGCTTACAGGTTTCAAAACCATCAAGCCCCGGCATCATTACATCAAGTAAAATCACATCAGGATTTTCAGTGGCAGCTTTTACAATTGCCTGTTCACCTGAAAAAGCGGTTATTACGGTATAATATTCATGCTGAAGCTTGGCTTCTAAAAGCCTTACATTTGGTTCAACATCATCGACAACTAATACACGTGCAGTCATTTTTAGCCTATAAAATCCTTTATAGTCTTAATAAAAGACTGAACCTGAATGGGTTTTGAAAGATATGCTTGGCAACCGCCTTCTTTTATGCGTTCTTCATCGCCACGCATTGCAAAAGCAGTAACTGCAATTATTGGAATTTTTTTTGTGGCTTTATCAGCCTTAATCCATTGTGTAACATCAAGACCAGAAACGTGCGGAAGCTGAATATCCATTAAAATCAAATCAGGCATTTCAACTTTTGCAAGGTCAAGCGCCTTAAGGCCATCACGGGTTTCAACAGTTTCATAGCCAAAAGCAGACAATAAATCACGAAACAGTCGAAGATTTAATTCATTATCTTCAACAATCATGACTTTTTTCTTTGCCGCTTTGGTTTTTGCCTCACCCACCCGGTTTGCACTCCCAATAAAATCTGTTTTATTATATGTGTTATACATTAAGGTTACTACGAACGGGTTAAGACCAAATTGATTTATATGTGCCGTGACTGCTTTTTCATATTTGAAGCGCAAACTATAGCGCAAAAGGATGAAAAATGCCCTAATTGTCACAAGCACCGCATCATTTGCCACCCAAATCTTGATAAATTGTCAATTGCACACATAGATTGCGATGCATTTTATGCAGCAATACATAAAAGAGATGATAAAAGCCTTATAAATCAGCCTGTTATTATTGGTGGTGGTAAGCGCGGCGTTGTATCAACTGCATGTTATATCGCCCGTTCTTATGGGGTAAAATCGGCAATGCCGATGTTTCAAGCCATGAAACTTTGCCCCAAAGCAGTTGTGATTAAGCCTGATATTCAACTTTATGCACAAACTGGCAAAATTATTAAAAATTTGATGCGTGAATTAACACCAATTGTCCATTCAGTTTCAATTGATGAGGCTTATTTGGATTTATCGGGAACGCAGCGCCTTCATAAGGCCGCCCCATGCCAATCATTGGCGCGCCTTGCATTGAAGATTGAAAATGAAGTTGGAATTACGGTTTCAATTGGGCTTTCTGAAAATCGGTTTTTGGCAAAGACGGCATCGGATATGGATAAGCCCCGTGGTTTTTTTGCATTATCAAAAGCCGATGTTCCCAAAATTATTTGGCCTAAGAACATTGGTTTTTTGCATGGTGTTGGGCCCGCAACGGTAAAAAAGCTGGAAAAGCTTGGTCTTATAACAATAGAACAATTGGCACATATTGATGAGCGCGCATATTTCAAAGAATTTGGCCCCAATATTGTTCGCCTTAAAAAAATGGCAAATGGCGAAGATGAACGTTCGCTTGAAACAGAAACCAAACGCAAAAGCATTTCATCTGAAACCACATTTTTTGATGATGTTTCGGATGCGCAAACCCTTGCAGATACTTTAAAAAAATTAGCCGATAGGGTCGCACGCGAAGCACGCCAGAAAAAAATTGCAGGGCGAACTGTAACTTTAAAGCTAAAAACTGCGAAATTTGTAAGTATCACACGCCAAATAAGCCTTAGTGAACCAACGCAAACGGCAAAAACAATGTTTGAAACTGTGAAACCCCTACTTGATGGTGAGTTAAAGCGCGCGCCCTTTCGCCTTATTGGGATTGGCATAAGTGAATTATGTGATGAAGAAATGGCAGATCGTGGCGATTTAATAAATCAAAATGCACAAAAAAACCTAAGACTTGAAAAAGCCTTGGACAAAATCATTGATAAATTTGGTAAAGATATTTTAGGAACAAAGAAATTGGGCACGCCCAAAAAGGATAATCCAAATGACAAAAGAACTTAATCCGGAGCAAATTCGTATTGCCAAACATCATGGCACTGAAATGCCATTTTCATCGAACTTAAATTTTGAAAAGCGTGATGGCATTTATTATTGTGCTGCATGTGATGCGCCATTGTTTTCAAGCGAAACAAAGTATGATTCAGGTTCAGGCTGGCCATCATATTTTGCGCCAATATCTGAAGATGCTTTGGGCTATTCGCAAGATTTAAAACTTGCAAGCCCACGTATCGAAGTTCATTGCAATAAATGCAAAGCCCATCTTGGTCATGTTTTTGATGATGGCCCACAACCTACTAATAAACGTTATTGCATTAATGGCGCGGTCTTGGATTTTACGCCTAAAGAATAATATTTGTGCGGTTTTTATAGCCTTCGATTGATTGATTAAATTCAACAATTTCAACATTTAATGATGATTGCTTGACACCAAAATCAAGCAATTCATCATTATAAATAACAAAATTATTCGTGCTTGAAATTTTGCGTTTTAATGCGCCCAAATTATCTAAAATGCGGATTTCATAATTGCTTTCTTGGCTTTGAATATCATTCTGCCAATTGTCATTATCACCCATCATGCGGCGCAAGAATGAGATTTCAATCGAATTACCAACCCGCTTTGCCTTTATATGACAAACCGACCAAGGTTTTTGGAAATTGCCATAAAATGTGCATGGCAATTGATAAGAAATTGGTGGGTTTACAATATTTGATTGTAAATCAAGAAATAAATCTGCGCCCCAAATTTGCGCATCTATTGAAGCATTTAAACCCGCATCATTTAGTAAAATGACATAATCATCAAGCAATAAATTTGGCGCGTCACTTATGCCATTAAGGCCGCGCGTAAAATTTGTGATATTATAAGTATCGGCGCCAATTAGACTTGCTGATTGATAATTTATAATATCAAGAATTTGATTATCGCGCACAATTGCCAGATTACCATTTGCAGGCAATTTGGCGCCAAATAGCATTTTTATGCCCATAATAGCGCGTATATTTTGCGAAACCGCACTATTTGCAAGTGGGTTTAGCAAATTGCCAATTGATGCCGCGCGCGAACAAATTCCAAGTGATTTGTCGCCAAGCCTTACTTCAACATTATCAAAATTATTGCTGGCAATATAAATTTGTGTGCCATTTGTGTCGCCTGCGAATGGTTTTGGTAAGTCCAAAGCAAAGGCCAATGGTTCGCCAAAATATATTGGGCTTGGTTTTGGGTTTTGTGTGCTGATTGAATTTATATCGCTTGAAATTTTGCTCATTTTGCTAAGGCTTAATTCGCAAATTGCGCCATAATCAATTGCATCAATTGAAAAAACCCCTTCATTGGAAATTTCGACTGTGTCACCAATTTCAAAATAAATGGCACGTGAATTTTCAAGGCGGATTTTATAAATCAAATTCGAATTTTTGATATTTTGCAAAATTCCATTTGCAAGCACTGCCGCCATATTGCGCCCGCAAATTAATGGCAAAGCATATTCGGCATTTTTGCCATTAAAGCCTGCAAACATATTTATTGTGTCATAATCATCCTCAACGCAATAAAGGCGCAGATTAAGGCCATCAATTTCATCTTCTTTGGCAAAGGATTTTTGGATTTTTGTGCCATCATCGAATAGGATCATGTCATCCAGATTTATTGATTGCGCCACATTCGCAAATGCCAAATCGGTAAAAATAAACTTACCATCCTTTATGTAGAAACCAATATTAAAGGTTTGAATTAATTCATTTAATAATGCACGCCCATTGGTTTGATTTTCGATTATAAAGCCATTGAAAACACGCTCTAACCCCTGAATTTCATAATTGGTGATTTCACATTCTTGCATAATATATTTTAGCAAATCGGCGATTTTACCACCGCCCAAACGCCCCATAAGCCAA
>JAPUEP010000231.1 GCA_027492515.1 Hyphomonadaceae bacterium | reverse complement strand
TTAGGCTTAAAATTATTTAACTTAAATTGTTGCTCGTCTTTGTCATAAAGTATATCAAATAATACAATTTAGTGGCAGGGCTAATAATGCATTTTTATAAATTAGTAATTTTATCAGCTTTTATTACAATATTATCTCCTAACAAATCTTCTGCAAAAGAAGTCGAAACTATAAAATATAAACTAATACCAATGATGCAAAGCGATGATATGAAAGCTTTGGAATTAAGCATGGCTTTTAAGGCTGACGCCAGCGGGAAAACAGAAATTGATTTACCAGACGAATGGGGCGGCGGCGTAAAATTTTATGAAAACCTGAAAGATTTTAGTGTAAAGGGCGCAAAATCAATTAGTTCGCCAACAAATTCATCACGTATAATTACTTCAGAACCATACGCAAATATCAGTGTAAAATACACAATTTATGTAAATAAAGCCAAAGGCGAAGATATTCCAATAAAAGATAATTTCACTTATCCATCTTTGGCACCTGATTGGTTTTTCATTGTTGGTCCGAGTATAATTTCAACAATAAAAGGGCGTGAAAATGATAAAATCGATTTTTCATGGAAATTGCCCAAAGGATGGAATGGCGCAACAAACCTTGAATACAAACTTACAAAGGGTGCTTCATTTGGTGTCGCACAATCGCAGGGCGCGATGTTAAAATCAAAAGTTTGAAAACAGAGTATGGCGATCTAAGAATAGCTTGGCGTGGAAATTTCAATTTTAACCCACAAGATTTTATTCAAGCTACTCATAACATAATTAATTCTGAGCAGAAATTTTGGAAAGAGGGGCAACGCCATTTTTTAGTTGCACTATCTTCTTTGGAAGCAAAACCTAGTTGGAATTCTATTAGGGGCAGTGGCCTTGGGGATTCTTTTGCAATTGTTACAACGCCAAATAATGACATCAATGCCCTTAAAGTGATTTTAGCGCATGAATATTTCCATAGCTGGAATCTAATACGTTTAGGGGATTTTGACACCACAGAAAACGAAGCATTACAATATTGGTTTTCAGAAGGTTTCACGGATTATTATGGTCGCAAACTAGCCTATGAAAGCGGCGCCGTTGATGAAAATGAATTAATGCACCAATGGAATGAGGCTTTAAATGATTATTCAAGTTCACAATATCGAAACAGCCCAAACACAATAATTGCCGAAAAATTTTGGTCCGACGCCAAGGTCCAAAAATTGCCTTATCAAAGAGGGTCAATGTTAGCGGCAATTTTAGACGCGAAATGGAAGGCAAAAGGGAAATCCATTGATGGTTTTATGCATGTTTTAAGGAAAATTGCAAAAGCTGATGAATTAAAGGGAATTAAAAGCCGCCCTTTATTAGAACGGCTTAATGATGCTGCAAAAGAATACGGGGTTGATTTTGGCGATTTGATTGAAAAAAATATCATCAAAGGCGAAGAAATAATTCTTTCAGAGGATATTTTTGGGCCAAATTTCAAAGTAATTTCAGAAGATATTCCTGTTTTAGATTATGGTTATGACGGTTTTAAATCAAGGGAAGCAGGCGTCTTTATTGGTGTTGATATTAATGGTCCAGCCTATGCAGCAGGCTTACGTGATGGCATGAAGCGTGTTTCAAATGAAGGCGGAATGGATAGCAAATCCATTTTAACTTGGCACGTTATTGACCTTGATGGAAAACCGCGTGACATAAGTTATAAACCCGCAGGAAAAACTTCATATAAAGTGCAAAAACTTATACGAAATAATACGCCAACAACAAACTAAAATGACCTTTATTTTGCTGCTTCCCCCCAAATTGCTTTGGCGTGGTTTATAGTGTCGCTTTTGTTGAACATGACCGACCATGCAAAAACTGATGCCGCAATCGTAGATGGGATAAGCGCCCAAAGCAATGAATAATTTGCAAGTGATGCCGCAATTGCCCAAATAAGAATTGTAAAAATTCCAATGAAAATTGATGCCAATGACCTATCAGGTTTTTGCATCATTTTTGGTCTTTTGGTTGGTTTTGGATTGGCAAATTCAACCGCAATTGCATTAATATTGGCAATAAGGCCAAATACAAATGTCAAAATTGCCGCTTTTGGATTTAAAAACGCCATACCGATTGAGAAAAATGATACTTCAACCATGCCAGGGATAAGGGCAATTAAAGCCTTATAAGTATAGATTTTTGAACTTGGGATTGGGCTTGAATTTAATAATTCATTGGCTTCTTCCACTGATACAATCATCCATGCCAATGACGCACTCATTGATGCGCTTAAAAATACAATTATTGGTGTGCCGACATAGCCAAATAAATCGGGGTCACTATCCTTGGCGCTAAGAAGTGCGAAAATTGCCGGCAAAATCCCCGCAATTGGGGCAACAATCTGCACAATTGCTGTTGAATCACGGAAAATTCCCGCCATTTCTTTTTTGAACATTAGTTTTAAGAAATTGGCTTCAAATTTGATTTTTTTATCTTTTTTGGCTTTATTTTCTTTGGTTTCACTTTGCCCTGAAAGCCATGAAACATCACTTCCAAATTTTTTGCCAATCCATGACGCAATTATTAAATATACAATTGCGCCAAATGCCATAATGCAAAAACTTACAAACCAATCCCCAAGAACTGAGCGGCCAATCCAGATTAAAAAATCTTGAATTGGTTTTGGAAATTCCCCTTCAGGAATTGCAAAACTTGTTATACTGCTTGATCTTGCATGGTGCGTGCTATTTACTTGCCCAAAATAAACGCCGCCGAAAACACCCGCGAAACCTAATATTTGAACAAAGACACGACCAAATCTTAGGCCAAACTTCATTAAAAACCAACGCGCCAATATAAAGGTAAGCCCTGCTTCAAACAAGGATAGGCCAATTGCGACAGGGATATAGGAAAAATATTTTGGCGAAACCAAAATCGCCGAAACGCCAATAAATAATGTTCCGAAGAACCAAAATAACATTATGGTTCGCCATGAACTTACTAATAATCGACCACTTATAATGTTTTCAGGCTTGGTGGGGGATGATAATAATAAATCCAAATCCCCCCTATCGGTCATGAACATAAAACTTGTCATCATTGACATGAAGAAAAGGGCAATAAAGCCCAATATTAGTTTTTTGCCCGCCGCATATTGAAATGCAATCTCATCATAATTGCCACTTTTCAATATCATATAAAGTGCCTGCCCCGCCCCATAACAAGCAAAAGCCATAACGCAAAAGAAAACTATGCGCCCAATAATTGCCTTTGGGCCCGAATTTGTGTTGCGTGAACGAATTGAGCGTTTAAACTCATTGGCGGCAAGCCAAAGGGTTGAACCCGGCTTAAGTTTTGGCGCTTTGAAATATTTTTCCATTATGCACGCTCATCAACAAGTTTTAGGAAAATATCTTCAAGGCTTGCATCATGCATTTTTTGTTCGCTGCGTATTTCATCCAAACTACCTTCGGATAATAAAACGCCTTTGTGAATAATGCCGATTTTATTGGCAAGTTTTTGCGCAATTTCCATAATATGAGTTGTAAGAATTATGGTTGCGCCTTCTTTGCACTTTTCTTGTAATAAGTCTTTTAAGTCGCGGGCAATTGCGGCATCTAAACCTGAAAATGGTTCATCCATCAAAAGTAGTTTTGGGTCATGTAATAAAGCGCCCGCGATTGCGGTTTTTTGCTTCATGCCGCGTGAAAAGCCTTCGCACCTTTGTTCACGTACATCCCATAATTCAAAGCGTTTCAATAAATCTTCGGCGCGTTTTGCGGCAATATTATGATCAACTTGCCAAAGCCCCGCAACAAATTCCAAATATTCGATTGGTGATAATTTATCATATAATAAAGGCTCATCAGGAAGCCATGCCATAAGGCTTTTTGCCTCTTGCGGGTTGTCACCAACATCAATCCCATAAACTTTGATTGAACCAGAATCAGGCGCCAAAAGACCGCCAATCATGCGCATAGAGGTTGTCTTACCCGCACCATTCGCACCTAAAAACGCATAAAATTCACCACGCGGAAGACAAAGGTTTAAATTATCAACAGCAGCTTTTTCATTAAAGATTTTGCGAAGGTTTTTTATCTCTAAAGCATTTGGGTTATTTTGCTGGTTCATTATGATTCCCTGATTTTTATTCAGACTATAATGAATTGCCTAATAATCAATTATTTTTAACGCGAAATGCCCAAAGTTTTAGTGCAATAAAACTGCCGATTGATGTTGCGGCAACGGTGATTATTGAACCGATTGCATGTGGCAATTTTAATAAGTCCAAAAACAAATATGAAAGCACAAATGACATTGCAACACTTACCATTTGCACACCAACATATTTAGGAAGTGAATCCTTATGTTCGGTTTTGCCATCAAAGCTAAAGCGGTGTTGCAAATAATAAACGGGTAAAATCATCAATGCATAAACACAGGCCGTTATCATTGGCTTTGGAATTTGCGGGAAATTATTTAATCCCAAATAGGTCAAAAGCATTGTGACGGCAGCTGCACCGCCGCCAATGATTACGAAAACAATTATTTGCCTAAGGTCTTTTTGCACAATTTTGCCTTAGATATTTTCAAGCATATATTGCGCGCTTGAAACCTTATATTCACCCGGCGCTTCAACAAATAAATGTGTAACTTTGCCATTATCGGCAACAAGCGCAAAGCGCTGTGAACGAATACCCATACCAAAAGCACTTGCATCCATTTCAAGGCCAAGCGCCTTGGTAAAATCTGCCGAACCATCAGCAATCATTGTGATTTCATCATTGACGTCTTGTGATTTTGCCCATGCTTGCATAACAAAACCATCATTCACACTTAAACACACGATTTTTGTAATGCCTTTGGCTTTCAATTCATCTTTTAATTCCAAGAAACTTGGAAGGTGTTTTGCAGAGCAAGTTGGCGTAAATGCCCCCGGAACAGCAAATAAAGCAACTTTTTCACCATTAAAAATTTCAGAGGTTTTGGCAGGAATTGGGCCATCATTTGTGGAGATTTTTATATTCACATCAGGAATTTGATCATTTATTTTAATTGTCATCATAACCTCTATATTGTTTTTGCGTGATTAAATCTAAACTAAACTATTGTCAAAATTAAAATTTGTGGAAAAGTAGTTTTCATGAGCGAATTTTTGACTGGTCGAATTTTAATTGCAAGCCCAAGCATGGAAGATAAGCGCTTTTTCCATTCAATAATCTTGGTTTGCGACCATGATGATGAACACGCGCTTGGAATTGTTCTTAATAAAAGTGTTCCTGATTTTACTTTAAACAAATTATTGGGTGATTTGGGTTTTGAGGCCAAAGATAACACCCCAAATGCACCAGTCTTAGAAGGTGGTCCATGCCAGCCCGAACGCGGCTTTATTCTTCATTCGATGGATTGGGATAAAAATGGCGCGGTTAAAATCAATGATTTTGTTGCCATGAGTGTTTCAAAAGAAATCCTTGGTGAAATTGGCAATGGCAATAAACCAAATAATTTGATTGTCGCCCTTGGTTATTCAGGTTGGGGCCCAGGGCAATTAGAGGGGGAGATTATCGCCAATTCATGGCTTGTTGGTGATGCTAATGATGATATTATTTTCTCAACCGATGATTTTGAAACTAAATGGGAAAAAAGCCTAAAACAATTGGGGATTGACCCGCGCCGCCTTAGTATTAATACAGGCAATGCATAATCCAAAATGCGGATAAATTCGTAAAAACAAAATGTCTGATAAAACCTTCATTGTTTGGTTTCGCAATGATTTGCGAATTTGCGACCACCCTGCTTTATTCAAAGCCGCGCAAAGCGGAGCGTTTCCCAAAAAGTGTGAAGCGGTTTTTGGACAAGAAACGCGACCAACAAATGAATCTAGCGCAAAAATAATTCCAATTTTCATTTATGATGCTAATGCAATGGGCGAATGGGATTATGGGGCGGCGCAAAAATATTGGCTGCATCATTCATTGATTGCACTAAAACAAGATTTACCAAATCTGGTTTTACGGCGCGGCAATACGATGGTGAATTTGCTTGAAATTGCCAAAAAATATAATGCACAATCAATTTATACCCTTCGAAATTATGAACCATGGGCATCGGATTTAGAGCGTGATTTAAACGAAATCTGCAATGATGAAGGCATTGAATTTAAACGCTTTGCGGGCAATTTATTGATTGAACCTGAAAGGCTTAAGAATAAATCTGGCAATGATTTTCAAATCTATACCCCATTTTTCAAGGCCGTTTTTGCATCAGACCAAGTTCGCAAACCAATTGGTGCGCCGCCATCGTTTGAAACCATTGAAGGCATTGAAAGCGATAATTTGGATGATTGGAAATTTTTACCCAAAAA
>JAPUEP010000230.1 GCA_027492515.1 Hyphomonadaceae bacterium | reverse complement strand
ATATATCTAAACCAACACTCTATCCAAATATGGATGAAACTTGGGGCTCAGGTCAAAGAAGGTCTCTATGGCGCCATTCCAGAAAATATCAAATTCTATCTTGATTATGATTTAATAGCCCGTGACTTATCAATGGATTATTCCGAAATCAGAATTGACGGTACAAATTATATTTACCGGTGCTATTAGAGCGTGAAATATAAATATATTGGCTGCCTTATGCGGCAGCCAAAATTTTTGTTTTCTTTTGCCCTTTGCGCAAAAGAAAACAATATCGGTTTCACCGATTGGATTTGACTAAGAGATTTATAATGCGCTGTGCAGCAAGTTAAGGATGAACTTTACTGGAGGGATTTTAGGTATGGGGGAGGGGGTAGATTTATAGCTTGGAAATAAAATAACTAGGAATGTGTTGAATTAGGTTTGCGAAACAGGGTTATTATTTAGCAGGACATTCTTGCTTGAGCGTCAAAATATTCTAAAAATAGGGTTTGAATGAAACAGAATAATACAGTATGAAATACATTAAATTGCAGAAATATATTGCTGTTTACTGGTTAAAATAGGTTCGATTTTGGAAAAAAATTCTACTTTTTCGAGCTTGAGGTGCAGGTTTGTGGGTAAGGATTTTGGGTGTCTTTGTAACTATTTGATTTAATTGTAAAAATTATCTCATGCTGGAGGACTCCGTCTCCGCCAGTTTAAATATCTCGCGCTTATGTTCGCGGCACTCGTTAATCACTCGTGCTATTCGCTCACCGCTCCGATGGGGCGCGCCACTTGGCGCGGTGACCGCTTGGTGGATTGATGGCTAAAAGGTTCGAAGTTTCTCCCCTTATGTCCGCCATTATTGTTTTATGAAGTCTAGGATGGCTTGTTCGTATTTGTCTACGATATTGTCTTTGTGGATTTTTTCTAATAGCCACGTGTTTTCTGTTTTTGTTATCTGTTCGTCGCGTTCAATGTCGTCATAGCCATGGTCATCATCCCACGGGTCATCGTCAAGTTTTTGTGGCGATGAATTGAACATTCGTGAAATGAAATTAGCAATTCCAGAAGGTTTTTCATTTAGAAATTTTTCATGTTCAATTGCTCTATTGCGCGATATTTTTGTGTAGAAATTATGCGCCATAAGATGATTGCCAATCGATTTGGCAAAGAAATCAGACCATTCAGGGCAATTATTACCATCCTTAATTATATCTTTTATTTCAAATAGATAATCCGCTTCATTTTTCCCAATAGTGGATGAGTTTGAACCTGAAATAGCGAAAAGGACACCTTTTAATATTCCTAATTCAGAATCTTCAATATGGGGTGTGGAGTTATTATTAGATTTTCGCGTAATGCCTTGGCCAGTGGAAATTGTATTTTTTATTTCATTTAGAACAATATCGTTTAATTCACTTGGTATTTCGACTGAATTATTGATTAGTTTTATAATTAATTTCAGACTGGTGAGGTTTTTAATTCTGCCGTTTATTGTTAGGATTTCGATGATTTTTTCGCAATCTTCGATATTTACGTAATCTTGCGGTGATTTTTGTTTTAAAACATAATCGCAGACGATGTCCTCAACAAAATATTGCCAGTAATCTTGATTGTTTTCTATCTTCGCTATGGCGTTTAAAGTGCAAATGAATTCTTCGCTATTAATTTTACCATCTGAATATGATGCTTGGCGCAATTCAACAATGTCATCCTCAGCTATTTGGCCAGAATCTATTATTTTTGTTATTTTTTCTAAGAATGAATTAACCAACGCAGCCCCCATTTTTTAGTATAAATAACCTAATTTGGTTAAATTAAAGTATTTATAGAAAATAATTTAAAAACAGATAATTGAAATATTTGCATAAATATTTTTGTTGATTATTATTGGGCAAAAAAGGGGCGGGTTATGAAGGCATTTTTTCAACCAATTGATTGGGCGGTATTGATTGGGTTTGTTTTTTTGCTTTTTGGTATTGGCGTTTTTTTTCAACGTACCAAAGCAAAAAATGCCGAAGATTATTTTCTTGCCGGCCATAATGTTGCGCCTTGGGTGGTTGCGATTTCAACCATTGCAACTATGCAATCTGCGGCAACTTTCCTTGGGGCGCCTGATTATGGTTATCGTGGTGATTTCACATATCTTGGAACGAATTTAGGAACAATTATTGCGGCAATTTTTGTTGGTAAAATACTTATTCCACGTTTTTATAAAGCGAAAGTTTCGACCGTATATGAATTGCTAAAGATAAGATATTCGCAAGGCGCAATGCAAGCGGCGGGGGCGATGTTTCTTGTTGGCCGCGTTTTTGCCGAAGGGTCAAGAATTTATCTTGCTTCCATCGCAGTATCTATGATGATTTTTGCGGGCGTTAGTTTTCACGGAATTGCAGTTTCAGCTTTTTTGATAATATTTTTTAGTTTTATAATCTGTTTCTTTGGCGGTTTAAAAAGCGTTATTTGGACGGATTTAATATTATTTATTGTCTATATCGGTGCCGCAATCGGTTCGTTTTTTTATCTACTTCATATAATTCCACTTAATCCAAATCAGATTTTGGATGCATTATTAAACGCGCCAAATAATATCAATAAATTACAGCTTTTTGATTTTAAACTTGATTTTTCAAAGCCTTTTTCAATCTATTCAATCATGACCGGCATGGTATTATTATCAATTGCAAGTTTTGGTCTTGATCAGGATATTTCACAAAGGCTACTTGCATCAAGAGATTCAAAGGGCGGAACCAAAAGCCTTTATATGGCAAGCCTTTGGACGCTGCCGATTGTTGCGCTTTTTATAGCAATTGGTTCATTATTATACATATTTTATAGCCGCCCAGATTTAATGGGTAATGGCTTTAAGGCTGGTTTAGAAAGCAAGTTTAAAGGCGAAAATGTAACCGTTTTTATGTATTTTATAATGACGCAAATCCCGCCAGGGCTTAGGGCGCTTGCTACAATTGGGGTTTTAAGTGCGGCAATTTCAACGGTAAATTCTGGCTTAAATTCTATGTCATCGGTTTTGATTCAGGATTTTTATCGCCCTTTTGTTTCAAAAATATCTGAAAAACCAAAAGCTGAAAGCCATTTCGTAAAGGCGGGGCAATTTGGAATGGCAATTATTGGCGTGTTTTTGTTTGCCATGGCGATTTTATCTTATGCTTGGCAAAAATCACAAGATATTCCAATTTTAAGTTTTGTATTGGGCGTAATGACATTTGCCTATGCGGGATTATTGGGGGTGTATTTTACCGCCATTTTTACCAATAGAGGTTCTACAAAATCTGTCATAAGCGCTTTAATTATTGGCTTTTTGTCTGTTTTGATGATGCAACCATGGATTGCCCATAAATTAAACTATCCGGCATTTTTTCAAACTTTGGCCTTTGGTTGGCAATTATGCATTGCAACTATCATTTCTTTTTTAGTTGCATGCATTGGTAAGCAAAATACAAAACATAAAATTTAATAAGTAAGCTGCTGTTATTAAATGAAAAAACTAGGCATATATAGGTTTTTTGCGTTTTATAATTATTAACCAATAAATTAATTAATTACTTACTAGTATATGCCATAATAGCAGAATTATTATGCAATTCGGTGGTATATTTGTTTATTAAATACAAATTACATTTATATATCAATATTGTTTGGAACAAGATAATTGATTTTTATCGTTCCAATTTATTTGCTATTATTAAAAAATTCAAAATAATTGAATTTGCAAATAATATTAAAGGCTCTATGGCCTTAAGTGCTGCTTTGCTTGCTATTCCCCTTTTAATTCTTGTTGGTTCCTCAGTTGATTTGGTGCAAGTAAATAGCTTGCGCACAGAATTACAAAACGCAACTGATGGCGCCGCCCTTGCTGCCGCGCGAACAAGTAATTCAGTTACAGATGCAAGCAAGAAAGCGGCATATAATGTTTTAATCGCAAACCTTTCGGTTCAAAAATATAAAGATATTGAAGCAACACTAACCGAAAGTGATACCGATGTTGGGCACCAATTAAATTATAGTGTTTATGCCAAATATAAAACATTGTTTGTTGGGATTTTTGGTGTCGACACTTTGGAAGTAAGTGCAAAAGCCTCCGCAGTTAGTGGAACAAAAGGCGCAGAAGTAGTTTTCGTTTTGGATACAACAGGGTCCATGGCTGAAAACGGTAAAATGTCACAATTAAAATCTTCTGTTAATTCGGCTTTAAATGGAATTTTGAATACATCAGGACAGAATATTAATGATGTCAAAGTTGGTGTCGTTCCATTCAATACACAAGTTAGAATAAATCCAGATACAAGCGCAAATTGGATTAATTGGGGAACAGCAGATGTGTGGGAATATTGCAATTATGCCGATAGAACACGTTCTATATGGCCGCAATGCCCAATTTTTTGGTATAATTTAGATGCATTATGCGTAAGCGCGCCAAATGAAATGGAATGCCGAAATAATGCAATATTTTATGATAGGCCAATCTATGGAAATAACACAAGTGGTTATTTTTATGAACAAATTGCGAAATCATATGTTGCAACTGGTTCAACCTATGCAATTCAAAGTCACAGAATGCTTTATAAATGGACCAATTCGGCATGGACTTTACTAAGAACTGATGAAACTGGTGACCATTATGGATGGGTTGGCGGGCAATCTTGGATGACAGATGATAGTCAAACTGATTTATCAGGACAGCCAACAACAATTGCCATGTCAACTGCGCCAACCTATGTTGATAATAGTGGAAAGACGCAAAACTTTAATAAGCTAAATCCGTTTTATTTTGACATGCGTTATTACGATGGCACAGGAACCCTAAATGGGACGCCTGTTGGCGATATTTGGTATGCAAATGGCTATGGGCCTGCGCAAGAAAAAACATGGAATTATACAATCTACGGTAATAATGTTCCGCGTAGGACAAGGATGCCTGCCACCACCGATCAAAGGGATAAATGGCAAGGCTGTATGATTGATAGAAATCAAGATTATGATGTCTCTGCAATTTCGCCTGTAGTCTCGAATACTAATACATATTATTACGCAAGGCGTTGCCAAGATTTACCATTAGAGCCTGTTTTGGGGCTTACAAATAATATTGAAAATGTGCGCACAAAGATTAATGCACTTCAACCAGCTGGATTTACAAATATAGGTATTGGCGTTCAATGGGGTATGGAGGTTCTTTCAGACACTGCACCATTTACCGAAGGCTCAATATGGGGTGAAAAACACCACGCAAAATATATGGTTCTTGTAACTGATGGCTATAATAATAAAAACCGTTTCACTACAAATGTAAGTGATGTCGATAAAAGAACCGAAAAAGCATGCATTAATGCAAAAGCCAAAGGCATTGAAATATTTGTGGTACGTTTAGAGCAGGGGGATACAAATCTTCTTAAAAATTGCGCATCAAGGCCGGGTAATTTTTATGACCTTAATAATGCAAGCTCATTACCAGATGCCATGAAAAACATTTTCACTTCGATAAATGATTTAAGGCTAGTTAGATAAAATTTTATAGATTCTACTTAAGAATTTTTAAGCAAGTAGCTTAGACTTTTGGTTATGCTTTGCTGGTATATTTGCCCCCTTATATTGAAAGATTTGTTCTTTAAAAGTTCAAATAAGGGTCGGGGCACATGCCAAGCACAAGTAAAAACCGCTTTATTAGCGCAAAATCCTTGCCGCTGATTTCACGATTGTTGAAATCAACGAGGGGTAATGTTGCTTTGTTGTTTGCATTATTACTTGTTCCTATGGTTGGCCTAATTGCTGCTGGCGTTGATTTAAGTAGAGTTAATTCTATGCAATCAGAATTGCAGGGCATCACGGATGCTGCAGTTCTTGCAGCCGCCAAAAGTTCAACTGATTCAACAACTGCCACCAAAGAAATCGCCGATACATATCTTAAAGCGCATATTGCAAAAACTGGATTAGTTAATGTTACGACTAATATGTCGAACACAACAACTGATACTAATGGTAAGCAATTAAACTATTCTGCAACTGGTTATATGTCGTCTTCTTTGATGAAATTGTTTGGAAATGATAGTATGGCGGTTACGGCACAATCATCTGCCGTTGCCAATAGCTCGGGTTCAGAGGTTGTGTTTGTCTTGGATACAACGGCATCAATGTCTGAAAATGCCAAAATCACAAATCTTAAATCGGCAGTTAATGCAACGCTTCAAACCTTGGTTGATGCCAATGGCAATAATATAAATAATGTTAAAATTGGCGTTGTTCCATTCAATGTGCAGGTTAAAGTGACGCCAGATGTGAATATGGCAAATGTGGATTGGGGCCCTGCTTGGACTTCGCAAAGTTGTGAGTATTCTTTTTCAA
>JAPUEP010000229.1 GCA_027492515.1 Hyphomonadaceae bacterium | reverse complement strand
CCGCTTTGTCTTCTGTGTCACAGGCAAAGAAGACAGTGTCGTTTTCGCCAACACCTGAAAGTGATTTCAATAATTCCAATGCTTCTGGTGTAAAGAATTTTGCGATTGGGCCTTTTGCTTCACCTGCTGCAAAAGTGATATAACCAAGGCCAGCAGCCTGCATATCTTTGCGCGCCCATTCATTCAATTTATCAAAGAATGAACGTGGTTTATCGGCTGTATTAGGCGCAGGAATTGCACGAACAACACCACCATTGGCAATTGTGCCTTTAAATGCGTTGAAAGTTACATCATCGCGTTTAAACACTTCGGTAACATCAGAAATAATCAATGGATTACGCAAATCAGGCTTATCAGAACCATATTTAAGCATTGCTTCTTTATATGGAATACGAACAAATGGCGCCGCATCAGCTTCCCATGTTGAGAATTCGCTGAATACGCCTGATAAAACTGGCTCAATTGCAGCAAAAACATCATCTTGTGAAACAAATGACATCTCAATATCAAGCTGATAAAATTCACCAGGTGAACGGTCAGCACGGGCATCTTCATCGCGGAAACATGGCGCGATTTGGAAATAGCGGTCAAAACCTGCGACCATAATCAATTGTTTAAATTGTTGCGGCGCTTGTGGAAGTGCATAGAATTTACCAGGGTGCAAACGCGAAGGAACCAAAAAGTCACGCGCGCCTTCTGGTGAAGATGCAGTCAAAATTGGGGTTTGGAATTCAAAAAAGCCCGCTTCATTCATGCGGCGGCGCAATGATGAAATAATATTAGATCTAAGCATAATGTTCTTATGCAAAGTTTCACGGCGTAAATCCAAGAAACGGTAACGAAGACGAACATCTTCTGGATATTCCAATTCACCAAATACAGGAACAGGCAAATCTTGTGTAACTTCCGAAAGAACTTCAAAATTAACAACGCGAAGTTCAATATCACCAGTTCCTAATTCTGAATTTTCAGTACCAGCCTCACGGGCGATAACCTCCCCCTCGATTGAAATAACTGATTCAGCGCGTAGATGCGTAAGTTTTTCAAAATGCGGATTGGTTGGTCCACACACAACTTGGGTAATGCCATAATGGTCACGCAAATCTATAAAGGCAACACCGCCATGGTCACGACGGCGATTAATCCAGCCCGCGATTTTAACAGTTTCACCAATGTTTTCTTTTCTTAATTGACCACAAGTGTGGGTGCGATATAAACTCATTTCAAACCTTTAGTGTGTGAATACACGTTTCATGTACTAATTTATGGCGATAGACTAAAACAAAAGGGTTTCGTCAAGGTTTCGACTGCAAAGTTTCATCAAGTGTGACAAATAAAACCTCGCACATTTTGAATAAATACGCCATAGAATCTTTTTTATGAACCTTATTACAACCAATGACGCACTAATTGAAGCGTGTGATGCGCTAAAGAATAATGAATTCATCGCAATTGACACTGAATTCATGCGTGAAACTACATATTGGCCGAAATTGTGCCTTATACAAGTTGCAGGGCAAGGCGTTGAATTTGCCGTTGATCCACTTATTGAAGATATGAATCTATCCCCACTTTTGGATTTGATGCGCGATAAAAACATTTTAAAAGTTTTTCATGCACCGCGCCAAGATTTGGAAATTCTTTATCGCTTGATGAATAACAAATTACCAAGCCCAATTTTTGACACGCAAATCGCGGCAATGGCATTGGGACTTGGTGAACAGGCTGCTTATGATAATTTAGTAATGGCAATGCTTGGGCATCATGTTGATAAATCATCGCGCTTTACCGATTGGGCGCGCCGCCCACTTACAGAGGCACAAATAAGATACGCAATTCATGATGTTACATATTTGCGTGACTTATTTCCATTGATGGTTAAAAAACTTGATGATTTGGGGCGTAAAGATTGGGTTCTTCAAGAAATGGAAGCCCTAAGCATTCTTGAATCATATGACCAAACACCAACAAATGCATGGAAACGCATGAAGCCACGCAAATTTTCAACTGATTATTTGGCGGCATTTTTTGCGGTTACCACATGGCGTGAATGGTTTGCACAGGAAAAAGATATTCCACGAAGCCGCGCCTTAAAAGATGATGCTATATTTGAAATTGCCGAACAAAGACCAAAAACTTTGGATGCAATGGAAAAATTACGCGCAGTTCCGAAAGGCTTTGCACGCTCAAAAGGTGGTGAGGCCTTATTGGAGGCTTTAAACGAAGCCCTAGAAAGCCCTGAAGAATTTGCGCCAAAAGTTCACAAACCAAAACCAAACCCAAATGGAATTGGTGCAATTACTGAACTTTTAAAAGTATTATTACGCGCGGTTTCCGAAGAATTGGAAGTTGCACCGCGCCTTATCGCAACTGTTTCAGACTTAGAGGCAATTGCAATCAATGATGATGCCGATTGCGAGGCTTTAAAAGGATGGCGCCGTGAGGTTTTTGGCGAAAAAGCCATTAAACTAAAACATGGTCAAATGGGGCTTTCAATCCAGAAAAGAAAAGTGACCATGATCGAAATCATGGCCACTTCTGAAGATAATCAATAGATTATTTTGCTTCTTCGGCTTTAATCATCAATGCAATTTCATCAAGAATTGTAAGCCTTTGCTTTTCCAAATCATGCAAAGTCTTATCATCTGTTGGGGTTACATCAGCTTGGATATTTTTGATTTGCACCCACAAATCATGGTTTTTTTCCATTAATTTGTGAAAATGCGCATTTGAAACTTTTAATGAATGTATGGTTTGCGCATGACCTTGAAATTCTTGTTCTAAAGCGTGGTCAAGGTGGGTTGCTTCATTTACCATTTTATACTCCCTATATTTGGTTTTGCTATTGTATTGCATTCCTAAAAATGGGGAATAATGCGTTTTGTCACACCACTGCTTTTCGATAAGTTGTAACCAATTGATCAAGGCGTTTGCGAACCGATTCGGAAACTAAATTCTTCATATCTTCTGGCAAAATTAATTCGATATCATCGTTCTGAATGTTCAATTTTGTTTGCTTTATAATTTTCGAACTATTAGAAGTAAGATTTGCACCAAGGCGCATTGATGCACCAATTACATCCGCCAAAGCTGCATATTCAATTGAAATAAGATTGGCACATTCAAAGCCGTTTATTTCATCATTTTTAGCGCCATATCGCCGTGCAATTGTTCGCGCTAAAAACACGCGCTCATTGTGCGTAACGGCAGGATATGGGGCGCGCAAAACCAATTGATAGGTTAAAAAAGCACGGTGATCAGGGTGTAAACCAATACCAATATTTGCAAGCAAACAGGCCGCTAAACATAAAATTTCAACACGCTCATGATTAATTTTGAAATTCTTTGCAACTAATAATGGCCTTATCCAATCATTTAATGCATAGGCAAAATCAACATCTTCGGGGCGCGATTTACAAATACCCCATGCGCTTTCAATTAATGGGTCGCGATTGTTGGTTTGTAAAAACCTTTCACTAAGAATACCTTCGCGAAGGCCATAAGATGAAATCAAAATCTCTTTGCAATTTGTGGCATTGATAATTTTTAAAAGTAAAAGCGCGGCATATTGCAATGTATCTGCGCGCCTTTGGGAAATACCGGGGATTTTTTCAATCACCCTCTTTGGCTGCTGCATCACCCATTCGCACAATTCAATTGCCTGTGCTTGATTCATTGAGAAATTTTGAAGCACATGAAGATTATAATTATTTCGCCACATGGCAATTTGGGCAAGATTTCGCCATCCGCCGCCAACCGCGTGAAATTCTTCAATATTAGGTAATTTTAAAACTTGGGAAACATCCAATTCATTATGAATTGATTTTTCGATATTAGAAATATTACGTGTAAAATTACGCGATTGCGCACGTTCACCAATTGCCAATGGCCCAAGATGCCATGATTCACGCTTTTCAATATTATCAAGCGATACAAGTTCAAGACTTGAACCACCTAAATCACCCATAATACCTTTTGCTTTGGGGGCGCCATATTTTACACCAATTGCGGATAAACGCCCCTCTTCTTCACCACTTATCAAACGAAGTTTTAGGCCGATTTCTTCATTAATTATTCTGATAAATTCGCCGCCATTATTGGCATCACGCGCCGCCGCTGTTGCAATTGCATCATATGATTTTATATCAAGCGCATCAATAAGTAATTTAAAACGTCTTATGGCATTAAGCGCAAGTTCAACACCAATTGGCGAAAGATTACCTGTTTCATCAATCCCACGCCCAAGCCCTGCCAAAACCTTTTCATTATGAATTGGCACGAATGATTGACCCGTGATTTGATATATCACCAAGCGAACAGAATTTGACCCAACGTCAATAACTGCATGTTTGAAATTTATGGTCTCTTTAGAATCAATCACCGAATTATCTGTCTTGAACGTGTTTGGCTATCTTTAGTAGCGCGGCCACGTCCTGACAAGCTAGGATTCGCAATGAAATAATCATGTGCACAGAAAGGATTTGTTTCCTCTTTTGGCGCTTTTTTCAAATATGTCCCATCTTGTTGCATATACCAAGATTGGGCCTCATCGGCAAAGTTTGTTACCATGATTTCTTCAAGAATTTGGCGGTGAACAGTTGGGTTTTCAATTGGCACCATCGCTTCAACACGGCGTTCAAGATTTCGTGTCATCCAGTCTGCAGATGAAATGAAAACTTTGGCTTCTTTACTTGGAAGTGGTTTGCCATTTGCAAAACAAACAATACGCGAATGTTCCAAAAAGCGCCCAATAATTGATTTAACACTAATATTTTCAGAAAGACCAGGAACGCCAGCGCGAAGGCCGCAAACGCCGCGAACAATTAAATCAATTTTCACGCCCGCACTTGATGCCTCATACAATTTATCAATGACATCACGGTCAATTAAAGCATTTAGTTTTGCCCAAATAGCGGCAGGCAAACCTTTTTTTGCATTTGTAATTTCATTATTTATCAAGCCCAATAGGGATGATTTCAGTGAAATCGGGCTCATGAACAATTTTTCCATATCATTTGGAACCGCATAGCCCGTAACATAATTAAACAATTTACCCGCATCAGAACCCAATGATTTATCAGCAGTAAATAATGATAAATCAGTATAAATTTTCGCGGTAATTGGGTGATAATTGCCCGTTCCAAAATGCGCATAAGTTCTAAGTGACTTGCCTTCGCGGCGAATTACAAGCGATACTTTGGCATGGGTTTTTAATGATACAAAGCCAAAAACAACGTGCACACCTGCCCGCTCCAAATCGCGCGCCCATTTAAGATTGGCTTCTTCATCAAATCTTGCCTTGATTTCAACAAGGGCGGTAACTTGTTTACCTTTTTCCGCTGCCTCAATAAGTGCGGCAACGATTGGTGAATTATCAGATGTCCTATAAAGCGTTTGCTTAATCGCAAGCACGTTTGGATCTTTCGCGGCTTGGCGGATAAAACCAACCACCACATCAAAACTTTCAAATGGGTGGTGAACCAATATATCTTTGGCACGAATTGCGGCAAAACAATCGCCGCCAAAATCTTTGATACGTTCTGGGAAGCGCGGGGTGAATGGTTTGAATTTTAATTCAGGCCTATCATCAGGGATTAATTGCGATAATTGTGCAACCCCCAAAATCCCATTAACAACAACAACATCATTTGGCGCAACATCCATTTCCTCGCGAATAAATTCACGCAAGAATTGCGGCATATTCACATCAACTTTTAGACGCACAACCTCGCCGCGGCGACGTTCACGCAATGCTGCTTCTGCCTGAAGGATTAAATCCTCGGCTTCTTCTTCAAGTTCAATGTCACTATCACGAATAATTCTGAATGCACCTGCGGCGGTAACCTCAAACCCTGGGAAAAGGGTTTCAGGGAAAAGTTCAATAATGGTTTCAAGCGGGACAAAATAACGTGTGTTTTTATCGCGTTTTAATTCCATAAAACGCGGAATCATTGGCGGAATTGGAACAAGCGCATTTAATTGCTTACCATCATCAACCCGCGACAATTGAAATGCAACTGCAAAACCAAGATTTTGAATGAATGGAAAAGGATGCGCAGGGTCAACCGCAAGCGGTGTTAGAAGTGGATAAACCTCTTCCATAAATCTTGCACGAAGATTTGAAGTGTCCATTTCCAAAGCTTCATGGAAAGATAAAACTTTAAAACCCGCTTTTTCCAAATCTTTTTGAATATGGCGCCAAATTTTCTGCTGATTTGCCATAAGACCGCCAGCATATTCATTTATTTTCGCCAATTGTTCAGTAGGTGAAAGGCCATCTTGTGAAACAACAGTTGTGCGGTTTTTTACAAGCTCACGAAGCCCAGAAACGCGACCCATATAAAATTCATCAAGATTATTACCGCAAATAGATAGACAAA
>JAPUEP010000228.1 GCA_027492515.1 Hyphomonadaceae bacterium | reverse complement strand
TGTCTTAAAGAGCTTGAGACTATATTGGGCGCAAAATTAGTTGAACGTGGGAGAAAAGGCGTAAAATTCACGCCCGCAGGGAAAGAAGCATTGGCACGCGCCCGAACAATAATTGCCGCAGCAATTGAATTAAAAGATGGTGTGCGCGCCGCCGCCGAACCATTAACGGGCACTTTTAGATTGGGAATAATCCCAACAATTGCACCATTTTTATCGCCCGATGCCGTTCCTGCGCTAAAGAAACAATATCCAAAACTTAGGCTTTATTTACGCGAAGAACAAACTGCACGCCTTATCGATGGTTTACGTGATCATGAATTAGATGCCGCAATTTTGGCATTACCATACGAAGCCAATGGCATTGAAACCATGCCACTTGCCGATGATGAGTTTTTGTTTATCGCCCCAAAAAATCACGAACTTGCCAATAAAAAAATCTTAAAACCTGAAGATATTGATATTTCCAATATCTTATTACTCGAAGATGGGCATTGTTTGCGTGACCATGCGATTAAAATATGCGGCGCAAGCGGTCTTGGCGCAGAAGAGGTGCGCGCAACATCACTTTTCACCCTTGTACAAATGGTGGCGGGTGGAATGGGGGTTTCATTAATTCCAAAACTTGCAATTGATGCAGGTATTGGCCTTGACGGTGTAAGTGTTCGTCATTTTTCACCGCCAATAATTGGGCGTCAAATTGGCCTTGCATGGCGTAAAGGTTCAAGCCGAATTAATGAGGCTAAAACTTTGGCAAATGTGCTTTGTAAGCAATTTGAAAATTAAACAGTTTTAAAAATTTTAATCCAATAAATTATGGCGAATTTTTTCGATTTGTGCTTTTGAAACACCAATGTTTTCAAGATAATTTTCAACCACCCCATGTCGAACTTTAATTTCATCCATAATTGCCGCAAGGTATGATTCGCGCACAGCACCCAATGGATACAAAGCCTCTTTGCCAATATTTTTTCCAATAATCGGGCGTATTTTTTCTAAATATTCTTCGATAATCTGGTCAATATTCGGGATTTTATTGGTAAGAAGATAATCATCCATTATATCATCATCATTAACCCCAAGGGTTTTAAGGATTAATGCGCACAAAGTGCCCGTTCTATCCTTACCTGCTGTGCAATGAATTATAAGCGGAACTTCATTTTCGCTTAATGCATCAAATGCCGATTTAAACATAATTTTATGATCATCCAAAAACGCCAATTCACGCGACATATTAATCATATAATTTTCAATTGATTTTGGCGTGCATTCATTATCACGCAAAAATTGCAAATGCGCCGGTATTTTTGGTTCGTGCGCCGAAAACATATTATTTTCAATTTTTTTGATTTTTAAATCGCCAAAATTACTTGGCTGTTTTAAACGCTCATTATCTTTGCGCAGGTCAACAACAATCTTTGGTCCAAATTTTTCAAGGCTTGCGCGCCCATCATGGCTTATGCCGTTAAATTGCCCAGAACGGAAAAGATGCTTTAATTTAACTTGTGAACCATTTTGGGTTTTATAACCACCAAAATCACGAAAATTATGGACGCCGTCAATTTCAATAAATCTTTTCATAAATCACACTTAGTTTGCGTTAGTTTTTACGTCAATCAATTGCATTTAGAATAATTTTGATTATTGTCACTTTATGAAAAAAATATACAAAATTATTATTACAGGGGCTTTGATTTTGCTTGGGGGTTGCACCACTTTGCAGCCGAAACCAACAAATTTGAAGATAATGTCATTCAATGTGCGTTGTGGAGTTTGTGAAAACGAAGATGACCCAAACCATTGGTCAAAACGCAAAATCTTGGCGGCAAAAATATTAGATACTGAAAAGCCTGATATCATCTCCACCCAAGAAACCGAAGATTATCAAGCCGAAGATATGGCAAAGGCAACTGGCTTTGCATATTATGGAATTGGCCGCGAAGAGGGTGAAACTGGCGAACGTAATGCTGTATTATGGAATCCAACCCGTTTTGAAGCATTAAAAACCCAAACTATTTGGCTTAATGCATCTTTCAAAAAATTTGAAAAAGGTTGGGATGCGGCATGGGTTCGCACCCTTACTATGATTGAATTTCAAGATAAAAATACCAAAAAGATTTTTTGGGTTTTTGATGCCCATCTTGATAATGAAGGCACAATTGCCCGCGCGCAAAGTGCAAAAATCATTCTTGACAAAATTCGTGAACGCTCACCTGCGCCTGTTGTTTTGATGGGGGATTTAAACGATGTGGTGAATTCTGAATCTTATAAAATTCTTGCATCAAAATTAAAGCCAATAAGCAAATATGAAAAGGATGATTTCACCTTTAACGGCTTTGGAAAAGACATGACCAAGGGTAAGGCAATTGACCATTTCTTTGCAAATTTTGACGCCGCGCCACAAAATTTTAAAATCATCCAAACCAGTTTTGATGGCCTTTATCCATCAGATCATTTTCCAATTGTTGCAGATATAAAAATAAAATGAGAAATAAAAGTCTTTTAAGTCTTGCGATTTTCGCATCTCTTAGCCTTGGCGGCTGTATTACAATTCACGATACGCAAGTAAGTTTGCCTGCTGCTATTGCACAAACTAGTTCTGCGCCAATTGTATGGAAAGAAATTTTGCCGCCGCCGCCAAGCATTGATTCAAAATATCAAGCAGCGGATATGAATGAAGTGCTTTCATATCAGTCGCCTGAATTTGATACACGTCGCCAGCTTGCAAAGGCAGATAATGAGGTTAACCCTTTCAAAGCCTATTCTTCAATAATTGGCACGGATTTTAGCGCTGAAAATTATCCAAAAACCAAAGAATTGATGAATTATGCGCTTACCTATGCGGGCTTGCAAATTAATAATACCAAACAAGTATATGAACGTAAGCGTCCATTTCAAGAAAATGACAATATTAAAATCTGTGTTGATAAACCGCCGGGTGGTTCATCATATCCATCGGGTCATTCGGCTTCGGGTTGGTTAAGTGCCAATATTTTGGCGCGCCTATTTCAAGATAAAAGTGATGCTATTTATGCCCGTGGTCTTGATTATGGTAAAAGCCGTGTGATTTGTGGCGTTCATTACCCAAGCGATATTGCAATGGGGCGCATTGTTGGTGATATTTTACTTGGCAAATTACAAAATGATGCCCAATTTGTTACTTTATTTAATAATGCACGCACAGAAATTGGCAAAAAAAGCAAATAACACAATAAATCCAAAATGCAGACAAAAACCTGCCACAATTTCCCTATTCAAAGGGCTCAAATTTGGGTAATAAAAAATATGACAAAAATTGCACTTGTAGATGATGATGAAAATATAAGAACTTCACTTGAAATTTTATTTCAAAACGAAGGTTATGATGTGGTTTCCTATTCAGATGGGGCACAGGCTTTACCTGACTTAACAAATGAACCAACTTATTTTGAATTTTTGGATATTAAAATGCCAGTCATGGACGTCGTTGAACTTTTAAGACGCCTTCGTGAATCTACTGATATGCCTGTAATCTTCCTTACATCAAAAGACGATGAGATTGATGAAGTTGTTGGCCTTTCGGTTGGCGCAGATGATTACATAAAAAAACCATTTTCAGCCCGCCTTTTGAGCGAGCGTGTGAAGGCGGTTTTACGCCGCGCCCGTGGCAATGGCGGCATTGATGCGCCGCCTAAAGAAGGCGATAAAAAAGTTGTTGCACGCGGCAATCTTACACTTGATGCCAATCGCCATGTTTGCGCATGGAAGGGTAAAATCGTTCGCCTTACTGTTACCGAATTTTTGCTATTAAATGCATTGGCGCAGCGCCCAGGGTTTGTAAAAACCCGTGATAATCTTATGGATGCAGCCTATGATGAAAGCATTTATGTTGATGACAGAACCATCGACAGCCACGTAAAACGCATTCGCAAAAAATTCCGCGACATTGATAAAGAATTCGACAAAATCGAAACATTATACGGTGTGGGTTACCGCTATATGGAGGGGTAATGGAAGCCCCAAAACCACGAAAAGCTAAATCAAAAATAATTCGCAAAAAACGTCAGCGCGGCGGTATTGCGGGTATTATTTTTATTGGCTCTTTCGCGGGTCTATTGGTTTTGGTTTTGGGCGCATTGGTTTTTAACGAATTGCGCACTGGCCTTACACAATCACGTGCCGACACTTTGCGCGCCCAAGGTTCAACCATCGCCAGCGTATTGGCAGAGGCGGCAGTAGTTGGCGATCCTGAACCAAAACTTGATGAAAATGCCGCCCGAATTGTTTTGAAACGCCTATTTCGTGAACCAAGCGCCCGCCTTAGGCTTTATTCAAAAGATCGCCATTTAATTGCCGATTCCAACGTTCTTTATGATGAAATTTCGGTTCGCGAATTACCGCCACTTGGCCCACAAGTTCCTGATATTAAAAAAGCCACCGCCCAAGCCGTAGAGAATGCGCGCGTAATGGTGCAAGGTGCATTAGAAGACCCAACCCAAGCCCTTGCCGAAGAAGTTAATGTTGCCCTATCGGGAAGCATTATTGCGCGTGAAAGGTTTGATGAAAATGGGGATCGTGTGGTTTCAGTATCCCTTCCAATTTCACGCGTGCGCGCCGTTGTTGGGGTTTTAACGCTTGAAAGCACCGATGTTACGCAAATTATTTCGCGCGAAAGACGCGCCCTTATACCATTCATCGTTGCGGCGGTTTTTGCCAATTTATTGATGGCATCGGTTTTGGCATGGCTTATTGCGCGCCCACTTCAAAGGCTTGCAGATGCGGCGGATAAGGTTTCGCAAGGCAAATCAAACCATCTTCATGCCGATGAATTAATGGATAGGCCCGATGAAATCGGCGAACTTGCCGAAAGCCTGCAAAATATGATGAATACCCTTCAAGAGCGTAATGAGGCCAATGAAAGTTTCGCCGCCGATGTGGCGCATGAAATTAAAAACCCACTTGCGGCAATTAAAAATGCGGCCGAACTTTTGCAAACTGATTTAAAACCAGAACAACGCCAGAAACTTGAAAAAATAATGTTTGGCGATTTAAAACGCGTTGATAAATTAGTTACCGATATTTCAAACGCTTCAAGAATGGATGCCGAATATTCGCGCCATTCACGTTCACCTTTCAGCGTTAAAAAACAACTTGAAAGCCTTTATAATTCATACGCACCACGCGCCAAAGAGCGTGAGGTTGAAATTGAATTACGCTTTATAAATCTTGAAGATGATTTATTAATTTTAGGGCGCGAAGAAGCAATTGGGCGGGTTTTTGTTAATCTAATTGAAAATGCCATAAGCTTTTCACCCCAAAATTCAAAAATCCTTATAAAAGCAGGCGTAAAGGGGCAAAAACTTATTGTGCAAATCGATGACGAAGGCCAAGGCATTCCAGAAGAAGCATTAGATAGAATTTTCGAAAGATTTTACACACAAAGACCAAAGGATCAGGCAGTATTTGGATCTCATTCTGGCCTTGGGCTTGCAATTGCCCGCCAAATCGTCGAAAGCCATGATGGAAAACTTTATGCAAAGAATAGAATGGCTGATGATAAAATCATCGGTGCAAGTTTCATTTGCGAATTACCAATTTAAATAGGCCAAACAATGCCACAAAAACTAGAATTAAACGATATTTTGCAAGAATTACCAAATTGGCGCAAATATGAAGGTAAAGAAACCGATGCAATTGTTCGGGACTTTATTTTTCCTGATTTTCAAGAAGCCTTTTCTTATATGACATCCGTAGCGTTTCGCGCGGAGATGATGAACCATCATCCTGAATGGTATAATTGCTATAATCTTGTTACAATCTGCCTTAATACGCATGATGTTGGCGGATTAAGTGAACTTGATTTGGAAATGGCAAATTATCTTGATGCCCTATACAAGGAAAAAATGGGCCCAATGATGTAGTTGATTAATGCTCTATTTTTTTGGTTTTGGGTATATGCCACAAGTCCAATATTCATCTTTGTTGCAATCTCTACCCTCAATATTTACGTCAGCCTCTTTATTTGCTTCTTCAATATTTTTGCATCCCACTGTATCATCAAGAGTACATGCTTTTTCAAAATATGATTTTGCAGTTTTAACATTCTGTTTCTGACCGATACCATAATAATATTGTACACCAATATTATTACATGATGGGCCGTAATCCATTTTACACGCTAAAATATAATAGGTAGCAGCTTTTTTATTATTTAATTCTACACCATCGCCGCGGGCGAATGAAATCGCATAATTATGGCATGCAGCAGGCATTCCCATGCTACATAGTTCGTATAATCCTTCATTATTCCATGGTTTAGTTTCGGCAACAGATGGCGAAACAAATGCAAAATTAAAGAATGATAATATTAATAATATACGCAATATTGTCTTCATAATTAACCCATAAA
>JAPUEP010000227.1 GCA_027492515.1 Hyphomonadaceae bacterium | reverse complement strand
ATTAGAAGAACAATCAACACGTGCGCAAAACCTTTCGAAAGAGCGCGATGATTTATTGGCGGCGGTTTCAAAATTGCGCAAAGCCATCGATGAAATCAACCAAGAAGGTCAAGAAAGGCTTTTAAAAGCTTTTGACACTGTTAATGGTCATTTCATTGAATTATTCACCGGTCTTTTTGGTGGCGGCACTGCGCACCTTGCACTTACTGAAAATGAAGATCCATTGGGCGGTGGCCTTGAAGTCTATGCTTGCCCACCTGGAAAACGCCTTAGCTCTATGAGTTTGATGAGCGGCGGTGAACAGGCATTGACGGCATCGGCCTTGATATTTGCGGTATTTTTATCAAATCCCGCGCCAATTTCCGTCCTAGATGAGTTGGATGCACCATTAGATGATGCCAATGTTGACCGATTCTGTGCGCTATTGGATGAAATGCGCAAAAGAACCGAAACAAGATTTATCGTAATCACCCACCACCCCATCACAATGGCACGAATGGACAGGCTTTTTGGTGTAACAATGGCTGAACGCGGCGTCTCCCATGTCGTTAGTGTAGACCTTAGTCGAGCGCAGAGCATGATTGATGCAGCGCAATAAACTTTTGCACTATAAAATAGCCTTTATAATCAATAAATTAAATCAAAATATTGCATCTGCAAAAAACTTATCATTCTATACATCAAATTGGCTTGACTATTGGGGTGCTCAAAAGTAGTTTGCGCCCGCTTTGGGATGCATATTTTTAGTGCATTTGGGGAATTTTGTGGGCAAAAGCGTTTTGTAAGCAAAGATATGGAAAAAAACCCAAATACATCAAACATAGACACTCTCGAAGAGCTGAGCCGCAAAGTGGCTATTGCAAGAGAATCGCACCAACAGGCACCTGAGCCTGATAGAAGCGCGACTTCAAACGCAATGGCTATTGGTATGCGCATGGCGAGTGAATTTGTTTCGGCAATTTTGGTCGGCGCGCTTTTGGGGTTTGGGTTTGATCATTGGCTTAAGTCAACACCAATTGGCCTTATTATTGGTCTTGGAATTGGTTTTGCAGCCGGGGTTGTAAATTTGGTACGTGCGGCGCGTTCGATGACACCATCTGTTTCGAGCGCTGTGGTTGTATCTGATGAAGAAGAAGATTAACGGGGTTATCCCCAAAGTACGGAGCTTTTATGTCAAACGATCCTATGCACCAGTTCCATATCGAGAAAATCGTTCCGATGGACCTTGGCGGGTTTGATATTTCGTTTTCAAACGCAAGCGCATTTTTGCTTCTTGGCGCGGCAATTCCTGCTGCTTTCATGTTGGCTTCATCTGCTAAAGCTGCGTTAGTTCCTGGTCGTTTACAGGCCTTGGGTGAAACAACTTATAAATTTGTTTATGACAATTTATATTCATCTGCGGGTGCAAAAGGCGTGAAAATGTTCTTGCCTTTGGTTATGACGCTTTTCTTATTCATCGCAACAATGAATTTGGTTGGTCTTTGGGCATATAATTTCACCCCAACATCACAAATTATCGTTACTGCCTCTATGGCTTTGATTGTATTCTTTACGGTAATTATCGTTGGTTTTGCAAAATGGGGTTTTAAATTCTTTAAAATCTTCTTCCCTTCTGGTGTACCGCCGCTTTTGTATTTAATCGTTACACCGATTGAGATTGTTTCTTTCTTCTCACGTCCTTTGTCACATTCAGTTCGTTTGTGGGCGAATATTTTCGCAGGTCACGTGTTGGTAAAAGTATTTGCAGGTTTCGTTCCTGCGATGGTGGGCGCTGGTGCCCTTGGTGTTGTGGGTTCAATTTTGCCATTTGGCATGACTGTTGCACTATACGCCTTAGAGACATTGGTTGCATTCTTGCAAGCATATGTATTCGTTCTATTGACTTGTATTTATCTTAACGATGCCCTCCATGCAGGGGATCACTAATAATTTTTGTTCATTAAGGAGTATAAAATGGACGCAGAAGCAGCAAAATATATCGGTGCAGGCCTTGCTTGTTTTGGAATGATCGGTGCCGCAATTGGCGTGGGCAACATCTTCGGTTCTTACCTTGAAGGTTCATTGCGCAACCCATCAGCAGCAAAAGATCAAGCGGGTAACTTGATTTTCGGTTTCGCGGTTACAGAAGCTTTGGGCATCTTCTCTTTGCTTATCGCACTATTGTTGTTGTTTGTTGTTTAATCATAAGATTTTTCGCCAACAATAATTTAATTCCGATTGAGGATATTTAAATGTCGGAAGTAGTTCAAAATGCTGCACATGAGGCCGAAGCTGCCGCGCACGGCGCGCAAGCTGCTGGTCATGGTGCTGAAGGTGCAAGCGGGGGCTTTCCTCCGTTTGATGCTACATTGTTCCCACACCAATTATTTTGGTTTGCGGTTTCATTTGGCGCCCTTTATTTGCTTTTGACTTTTGTGATTTTGCCAAGAATTTCAAAAACTCTTGAAGCACGTAAAAATCAAATCGAATCTGATTTGAAACTCGCGGCCGAAGAAACGCAAAAAGCAGAAGCAGCAAAAGCAGCAGCACAAAAAGCGCAAGATGATGCACGCAATGATGCGCGCTCTAAACTTGATGCAATGCGCAAAAAAGTTGATGATGACGCATCAAAAGCACAAGCCAAAGCACTTGCAGATGCAGAAGAAGAAATAAAAGCTTCTGAAAATGCAATTAATGCAAAAAAATCAGACGCGATTGCCGTTATTTCTGAAGAAGTAATGGATATTGCAAGCGATATTTTTGAAAGCTTAACTGGCAAGAAACCAAGTGCAGCAATCGTAAAAGCAGCAAGCAAAGGGGCAAATTAATGATACATTTTGATGCCACTGGTGTTGCAGCAATTGCATTTTTGGTTTTTGTTTGTGGTCTTATTTTTGGTGTAAAATTACCTTCAGTAATTGGTAATAGCCTTGATGAACAATCTAATGCCATCGCCAAAGAATTAGAGCACGCAAAACAATTGCGCGTCCAAGCTGAAGAATTGCGTAAAAGCTATGAAGCACAGCAAAAGCAAGCTGAAGAAGATGCTAAGGCACTTATCGCGCAGGCTGAAACTGATGCCAAAGAGTTGAAAAAACGTGCCAAAGCGCAATTAGAAGCTGATATTGCTGCTAAAACTAAAGCTGCAAATGATCGTATTGAACGTGCGCAAGCTAATGCAATCAATGAAGTGCGTGCACATGCTGCTAATGCTGCGATTGATGCAGCACAGAAAATGATGGTTGCGGGTTCTTCTGGAAAAGATGCGGATAAATTATTCGCTTCTTCACTTAAGAATATTGAAACATCAATTTCAAAAGCGCAATAATCAATCTAATATTTTATAAAAAGCCCCGAAGTTAATGCTTCGGGGCTTTTTATTTGCGCTTATAAAATATTTATATGTAACAAGCTATGTTACAGTATTTGGAATAATGTTATTCAGGCTTATGGAACTGATTGATATTGATGCCCCAATAAAGAAAAAGGCAAAAAAAACTTCCGAACTTGGTTCAATACAAATGTTGCGCGCCATTGCGGCGATAATGGTTGCATTTGCACATTTGCATGCCGTTGAAGCCAAATTAGGTGGCCCAATATTATTTGGCACTTGGAGTTTGGCGGGATTTAGTGGTGTTGATATTTTCTTTGTAATTTCCGGCTTTATTATGGTTTGGACAAATAAGAAAAATCATGGGCAAATTGCAAAAATACCAAGATTTTGGTTTCTAAGAATCGCACGCATTTATCCAATTTGGCTTTTGGTTTGCGGGGCAATATATGCTGTTTGGCTTGTGCATCCAAATTGGGTCTATCAAAGCCACCATTCAAATCCAGATATATTGAAGAGTTTTCTTTTATTACCGCAACAAGCATTGCCGCTTCATGCCGTTGGCTGGACATTGGTTCATGAATTATGGTTTTATTTGGTTTTTGGATTTCTTCTATTAATCCCAAGCCGTTATTTTGCCATTGGCATTTCTATTTGGGCATCAATCTTGTTGTTTTTGGCAATCATTGGTTTTGATACGCAATCACCTGAATTAAGGCTTATAACCCATCCATTAGGATTGGAATTTATTTGTGGTGCAATTGTTGGCCTTATTGCAAAAAAAGTTCCTACAAAATTTGGCAAACCAATTTTAACAATTGGAATAATTATGGTCATTGCTGGCTTTTTACACGCAACACCAACCGCAAACGATTTTTTTGCACGCACAACTGATCGGGTAATATGGTTTGCAATACCATTTGCATTAGTGGTGCTTGGTTTAGTTAAAATCGAAGAAAATGAATGGAAAGCACCAAAAAACTTGGTTCGCATTGGCAATTATTCTTATGCTTTATATTTAATCCATGTTCCTGTTTTTGCCGCAATTGGTCGCTTAATGGCAAGGTTTTCAAACCCAAATTCATTGGCAGATAATATAATATTTTGTATTATTTCATTGATTGTTGCGCTTATTGCATCGGCAATTTTACATATAATGTTCGAGCGTCCAATAATGAAAATGGCGCACAAGCTAATGCCTGCGCGCCAATGATTTCGATTGTATCAGGCTTATTCAGCAGCCCATTTCAATACAGGCTTACGTGCCGCCAGTGTTTCATCAAGGCGTTTTGAAGGCGCAAGATGCGGGGCATTATCAAATCTTGATTTATCATTTGATTTTGCCGCAATCGCCAATGCACGCATTGATGCGATAAACGTATCCAATGTTGCCTTGCTTTCGGTTTCTGTCGGCTCAATAAGCATTGCGCCATGCACCACAAGTGGGAAATACATGGTCATTGGGTGATAACCTTCATCAATCATCGCCTTGGCAAAATCAAGGGTTGTTACCCCCGTCCCTTCAAGGAAGTGATCATCAAATAAGGCTTCATGCATGCAATAGCCATCAAATGCAGGGCTCATTACATCTTTTAGAGATGCCAAAATATAATTGGCATTTAAAACCGCATCTTCGGCAACTTGTTTAAGGCCATCATTGCCGTGTGACAACATATAAGATAATGCACGAACATACATGCCCATTTGACCATGAAATGCCACCATACGCCCAAAAGCCTGCGCCGCCTCACCGGTTTGATTTTCTATTAAATCAAAACCATTTGCGGTTTTTACCACATAAGGGACAGGCGCGAATGGTGCCAAAGCCTCTGACAATACAGTTGGCCCTGAACCCGGCCCACCGCCGCCATGCGGGGTTGAGAAGGTTTTATGCAAATTAATATGCATTGCATCAACACCAAGGTCAGCAGGGCGAACCTTGCCAACAATTGCGTTGAAATTTGCACCATCGCAATAGAAATAACCACCCGCAGAATGGATTAAATCGGCAATTTCCTTGATTTGTGGTTCAAATAGGCCGCAAGTGTTCGGATTGGTAATCATGCAGCCCGCGACATCATCGCCAAGTTTTGATTTGAAATCTTCCAAATCAACACGACCATCATGGGTTTGCGCCACTTCATCAACCACAAAACCCGCCTGCGCCGCAGTTGCAGGATTTGTACCATGCGCAGATTTTGGAACCAAAACACGTTTGCGATGTTGCTGCCCGCGCGCATCAAGTGCAGCGCGAATTGCAAGCATGCCGCATAATTCACCATGTGCACCCGCTTTTGGCGAAAGCGCAACAGATTTCATACCTGTTAATGTCGTAAGCCAATGCGCAAGTTCATGCATCAATTCTAACGCGCCCTGAACGCTTGAAACAGGTTGCAATGGGTGAATATCGCAAAACCCTGGTAAACGCGCCATAGCCTCATTTAAACGCGGGTTATGCTTCATTGTGCATGAACCCAATGGGAAAAGGCCCAAATCAATCGCATAATTGCGTTGTGAAAGGCGCACATAATGACGAACCGCCTCTGGCTCTGATAGGCCTGGCAAATTGATTTCGTTTTTACGCGCAAGACTTCCAAGGCGGGTGTTACCAGTGGTTACATCCTCAATATCAACGCCAGTAGTATCTTTAGAGCCATATTCAAAAATCAATTCAGTTTTTTGCAAAAGCCCTTTAGCGCCCGATGTTGTTTTCACAACTTCGCCAACATTACCATCAATTGAGGTTGGACGACCAATATTATTCATAGCCATTATAAAACCCCTTTCAATGCATTTGCCAAAGCCGCAATATCATCTTCGGTCACTGTTTCAGTTGCCGCAACCAAAAGCACGTTTTTCATTTCGTCCGAACAATCAGGGTTTAGACGGCTATATGGAACACCCGCCAAAATCCCCTGTTTTGCCAATTCATCAACAATTGGTGCCGCAGGTTTTGGAAGTGACACCGCAAATTCATTGAAGAATGTTTGTGTCAAAGGTTTTACGCCATCAATTGCGCTTAATGCATCATAAGTTTGGCAAGCGCGCGCGTGATTAACGCCCGCAAGTTTGCTTAAACCTTTT
>JAPUEP010000226.1 GCA_027492515.1 Hyphomonadaceae bacterium | reverse complement strand
AATATTAACAACACGCTTTGCCTGTCCGAATTGTAAAATCAATGCCTGTTGGCTTTGTTTAACCGTATAAAGCGATGAGCTTGCAAGGAATAATAATGCGAAACCACCAACAACAAAAATAGGGTTCACTTTATTCATTATTTGCCCCCTTCAGCTTTTGTTTGCGCTTTTAAAAGGTCGGGTGGTAAAACCATCATCTGCCCACCGGCTTTATTGTCAACAATAACTTTATTGGAACGTTCATAGATTTTTTCCATAGTTTCCAAATAAATCCTTTGACGTGTAACTTCGGGCGATAATTTATATTCTTGATAAATTTGGTTAAAGCGCGCCGCCTCACCCTGTGCTTGTGGCACAACTGAATTGCGATATGAAAGCGCTTTATTGATATTGGTTTCGGCTTCTTGTGATGCCGCCGCAACTTGACGGAAACTTTCAACCACACTTGCAGGTGGTTCTGATTTTCGCAAATTCACCTGTGTGATTTCAATGCCTGAATGATATGAATCAAGTGTGTGCTGCATCAATTCTTTGGTTGATTGTTCAACTTGTGCACGCCCATTTGTAAGGACTTTTTCAAGCGCCGATTGTCCAACAACTTCGCGCATTGACGCTTCTGCAACTTGGGTAACGGTTAAATCCGCTTTGCCATTATTATCTTCGCCATGGGCAATATTGAATTGAAAATTTTCAGCATTTTTAACACGCCAGAAAACTTGAAAACCAACATTAACAATATTCTCATCACCTGTAAGCATTAGGTTTTGTTGGGCATCTGTGCCTTGCGAAATATCACCAACAGTTACTGTGTTTACACGTTGAACATTTACTATTGTGTGGCTTTCAATTGGTGATGGCAATCTAAAATGAAGGCCATTATCACTTTGGCGAACATACTTACCAAAGCGGCTTACCAAGGCTTTTTCACCCTGATCGACAAGATAAACCCCACTCATAAGCCAAAGCGCAACGCCGCCCATTAAGATATAGCCAAATGTGTTATTTGGTTTTCCGTCATTATCAAAATTTGGTGGTTTAAAACCACCACCACCGCCAGATGATAAAACATTTTTCAATTTATCTTCGATGCGGCTCTCCAAATCATCTAAATTTTGTGATTGCGGTTCATTTGTCCATGGATTTTGTGTTTTATTTCTTGAATCATTTTTTGATTCATCACTATTTGTGTTTCCCCACGGGCTATTGATTTTGGGCTTATCGTCTTCGTCTTTGGACATTAATGACTTTCCAATCCTTTATTTTTCTACACATTATAAGGATTTAAGAAAGAAATAGTTTATTTTAAGGGGCAAACTGTGAAAATTTAGCTTTTTACTAGTTTTTTTAGCTCAAATGAATAATCATCCTTATCGCTTTTCTCAAATTTTGTGGTTTCAACTTCTTGCCAAACATTTTCATCAAGTTTCGGAAAATAAGTATCGCCATCAATTTCACAATCAACAATCGTAAGATAAATAATATCGGAAAATTCAATCGCCTGCTTATAAATTTCACCGCCGCCAATTATACAAATTTCATCAAGCCCTTTATCAAAGGCAATTGATTTTGCCGCCGCAATTGCGCTTTGGATATTTGAAAATAATAAAGCGCCTTCGGGGCGATATTCAATATCACGGCTTATGACAATATGGGTTCGATTGGGCAAAAGGCGCGGCAAAGATTGAAAAGTTTTGCGCCCCATAATAATTGGTTTGCCCGATGTTATGGCTTTGAAATTCTTTAAATCACTTGATAAATGCCATGGTAAATCGCCATCGCGCCCAATTACAAAGTTTTTTGAACGCGCAACAACAATTGCAACCTTAATTTCATCTAGCTTTTGAACTTGCTTTTCCATTCGCAAGGCATAACATGGTTTTCAAAAATTACAGAGGATGTAAATGACAAAAATCGTAATCACTGGTGCAAAACGCACGCCAATCGGCGCTTTATTGGGGCAATTTAGCGGCCTTAGCGCATCAGATTTGGGCGCAATCGCCATTAAAGGCGCAATAGAACAATCGCAAACTGATTCTGCCAAAGTTGATTGGGTATTAATGGGCAATGTCCTTGGCGCAGGCCAAGGCCAAGCACCAGCCCGCCAAGCAGCCTTAAAAGCGGGTCTTTCAAAACACGCCCAGGCCACAACATTAAACAAAATGTGTGGTTCGGGAATGCAGGCTTTAATTATGGGCAAAAATGCCATTATCGCAGGTGAGGCTGAAATTGTGGTAGCAGGCGGCATGGAAAGCATGTCTAATGCGCCTTTCCTTCTAAAAGACCATCGCGGCGGCAGTAAATATGGACATGGCAAGATTTATGACCATATGGCACTTGATGGGCTTGAGGATGCCTATGAAGGACATGCAATGGGCGTTTATGCCGATGAAATCGCCCAAACCTATAATTTCACCCGCGAAATGCAGGATGATTATGCCCTTGAAACTTTAAACCACGCACAAAATGCCGATTTTAAAGCTGAAATTGTGCCTGTAACCATTAAAGGGCGCGGCGGCGAAACTTTAATAGATTTTGATGAATTACCAAAAAATGCGCGTCCCGAAAAAATCCGCACTTTAAAGCCCGCCTTCAATAAAGATGGCACTGTTACCGCCGCCAATGCATCGGGCATTTCGGACGGCGCCTCTGCATTAGTTTTAATGAGCGAAGAAAATGCCAAAGCGCAAAATGCGCCAATTCTTGCAACATTAGTTGCAACATCTGCATTCGCCCATGAACCAAATCTTTTCACCACTGCACCAGTTTATGCAATGAAAAAAGCACTTTCAAACGCTGGCTGGACTGCCCAAGATGTCGATTTATGGGAAATTAACGAGGCGTTTGCAGTCGTGCCAATGATTGCCATTAAAGACATGGGAATTGACCGCGCCAAAGTTAATGTTAATGGCGGTGCGTGTGCTTTGGGCCATCCAATTGGTGCATCGGGTGCGCGAATTATCACCACATTGATTTATGCATTAAAAGCGCGCGGCCTTAAAAAAGGTGTGGCATCACTTTGTATTGGCGGCGGTGAAGCAACCGCAATTTGTATTGAAGTGTAAATTACGCTAATTGAGGCGAATGGAAAAATCCGCCGATATAATTCGCCACAAACGCCATATTTTATTAAAAGAAATTGGCGGTCATGGGCAAAAGCTTATTGCCAATTCACATGTTGCGATTATTGGCATGGGCGGCCTTGGCTGCCCGTGCGCGCTTTATTTGGCGGCGTGTGGGATAGGTAAAATCACAATTATTGATGATGATGTGGTCGATATTTCCAATCTTCAACGTCAGGTGCTTTATAAAAGTGATGATATCGGCAAGTCCAAGGTTGAGTGCGCAAAGCTGGCGCTCAATTCACTTGACCCCAATATTGAAATCATTGCCCATAATGAACGCCTTAATAATGAAAATGCAAAATCACTTTTGGGTGACGCACAAATCATCATTGATGGTTCTGATAATTTTAAAACCCGCTTTATAGTGAATGAAATTTCATTCGCCTTGGGCAAAATTTTGGTATCTGGTGCGCTTGGTCGTTTTGATGGGCAGATTATGGCGTTTGATTTTAGAAATCAAAATGGCCCCTGCTATCAATGCCTTGTACCGGAGGCGCCAATTGTTGAAGAAAATTGCGATTTTTTGGGCGTTGTTGGGGCAATATGTGGTATTATTGGTTCGATAATGGCGCTTGAAACCATAAAAATTATTACCGATGCAGGCGATAATATAATTGGGCGATTGCTTATTTATGATGGCCTAAAAGGGCAAATGCGCAATATCGCCCAAACTCAAGATAAGGATTGTAAAATATGTTCAAAAAAATAGCTTTTGCAATTTGCACTTTTCTATTCACGCCAATATGCGCCAATGCACAGGCATCAAATGCCTGTAGTGTTTTAAACGCGCATGAAGGCTGGGACGAAGCATTAAAAAACGCCAATGAAAAATATCATGTTTCAGCAGGCGCAATTATGGCAATAATTGATCAAGAAAGCCGCTTCAAAGCCAATGCACATAATGGCCCATATCTTGGCTATTCACAGGCAAGCCCGCAAACTTGGTCATGGTTTTTACGTTCAAGTAAAATTGGCGCAAAACCACGAACTGATTTTGCGGCATCTGCAATGTTTGTTGGTTGGCATTTCAACGCCATGCATGACAAATTGGGAATTTCATTATCAAACGTAAAATCCCAATATCTTGCTTATAAATTGGGTGTTGGCGGTTATATGAACGGCGGCTCTGCATCTGCCAATGCAATTGCATCAAAAATATCACGTCGCGCGGCAATGTTTAATGAACAGCTTGATGATTGTGGATTTTAACTAGCCTTCATTCAGCAAGAAATTTCCATGCAGTCTTGCAATTGGTTTGTTTTCATCTTCTTGCCATGCAATTGCCTCTATATTGGCGACACGGCGGCCAAGTTTGAAAACATTGGCCTTGGCAAAAGTTTCCTGCGGCTTGCCAGAGCGTAAATAATCAATTGAAATATTTACAGTTTTAGGAAGGTTTTTTAGTTTCGCCTCACCCATCAATTGGGCGACCGCCACCAATTCCATACAGGCGGCTATAACCCCGCCATGAATTGCAGGGATCATTGGGTTTCCAACCAAATCATTTTTAAATGGAAGATGGGCAATAATATTCTTATTTTTTAATTCATAAGATAGGCCCAAATGCGAAATATATGGGTTAGCATCCAATAATTTATCGATATTATGCAACTTTTACGCCCCCCATAGGAGTGTCGGAATTTATCATAAAGCAGGCCTGTGCCGCGCTTATAATATCATCCTCACTATCACCATCATAAGCAAAGGCGCGAACAAAGGCGATTGAGCGTGTAACACGATAACAATGCGCTTTTGCACGAATATCATGCCCCTTGCGCCCTGCGCGCATATAATCAACCCGCAAATCAAGGGTTGCCATGGTCACGGGCTTATCAAGCGCTGCAATACATGCCGTGCCACAGGTTTGGTCAATCAAAGTAACCACAGCGCCAGAGGCCATAATTCCATTTTCTTTATCGCCCAAAAGGCTTTCATTCCATGGCAAAATGGATTCGGCGCGTGCCTTGGTAACTTGCGTAAAGCGTGCGCCAATTGCCTTTGATTGGGGCATCATATCGCCAATAAATTGCAAATTTTGCGACATATAAACCCACGGTACATTTTTGTTTGCATCATCAATCATATAGCTTTTGTAACTGATTTAATTTTGTACGCAAGATGACGTAAGGTTAGGGAAAAAAGATTTGCTTAAACCCCATAGTGTCACTATATCCAAATAAATACGGAGTTTTTAGATGTTTGGCTGGGGCAAAAAAAAAGAAATAAAAGAAACCAAAGTTGAAAATAATAATACTTCGGCACAACCAAGTCAGACTAATGAATTTATTCCAATTGCGGTTTTTGTTGGCGTTACTAATTCTGAAAACCAAATTGCTCAAGCGCAAAATATAATCGAAAATCGTGCAAAATCTGTCAAAGGAATTTCACAAATAACCACTGCCCAAGATGGCCTTGGTATTGCCACGACCTTACTTGCGGGGCGCGGCGAAAATCACGATGTCATTTTTGAAAATATCCATAATGCGGCGCAAATTTTGGCAACTGAATTATTGCTTTTGGGGCAATGTTTTTTGGTCAAAACCGATGAAAATGGCACAGCCCTTGAAACCACAAAAATCGAAGCCAAAAAACACGAACCAAGTAAAGAAGAGCAAAAAGGTCTATTTGACGGCTTAAAACGCACATCATCAAAAATCGCCGGTGGCATTGGTTCAATTTTCACCCAAGCAAAATTGGGTGATGATGAATTAGATGAATTAGAAGATTTGCTTATCATGTCCGATATGGGCGTTGATGTTGCCCGCGAAATTCGTGAACAATTATCAAAAAAGCGCTTTGATAGGGGAATTGATAGCGAAACAATCAAAGAAGCACTTGCCGAAATTATCGAACAAATGCTTAGCCCTTATGAAAAATTCGATAATCCATGGACTAATGAAAATGGGCCACGTGTTATTATGTTTGTGGGCGTCAATGGTTCAGGTAAGACCACAACAATCGGCAAAATTGCGCAAAATTTGGTTGATAATGATCATGAAATCATGCTTGCCGCCGCCGATACTTTCCGTGCCGCCGCATCCGAACAATTATTAGTTTGGGGCAAACGCGCAGGGGTTGAAGTTATCGCCAAAGAATCAGGCGCAGATTCCGCAGGTCTTGCATTCGAAGCCTATCAAAAGGCGATTTCACAAAATAAAGACGTGCTTTTAATTGATACCGCAGGGCGCTTACAAAACCGCACCGAATTAATGGCGGAACTTGAAAAAGTTGTGCGGGTTTTGAAAAAGATTGACGAAAACGCACCACATGAAGTTTGGCTTGTATTAGAT
>JAPUEP010000225.1 GCA_027492515.1 Hyphomonadaceae bacterium | reverse complement strand
AAGGCCGCCCGATTGCGGATGCATATGACCATCAATAATCCCTGGCATAAGTGTATTGCCTGAAAGGTTGATTTTCTTTGCATTTTTGCTTGCAATTTTTAGGGCTTTTTTATCATCGCCAACGAATTCTATTTTGCCATTTTTAACGACAATTGCACTTTGAATTTCATTCTTTGAATTGGCGGTAAAAACATTGCCATTATAAAAAACAAATTCATTTGCAGAATCTGCAAAAGCGTTATTAGAAACACAAAAAAATGCCGAAAAAACAATAAGAGATTTTAATTTCATAGAAATTATATAATCACATTTGTTCCATTAATTCTAGTATTTTTGATATCGTATTGACGTTACGGCCTGTTGAATTTTTGTGCCATGGGGCCGATAATTTTGAACTTCCCATGCCATCACCATAATAGGTATAAATCGCGCATTTTTTGCCAATTATTTTTTCTTCTTTATGGTTTTTTACGCCGTCCATTACATTATTTGGCATATCATCCAAAATACTAATAATCGTGCGATTTGGTGCAAAGTTTTTAAATGGATTTTCGAAAATAATTTGTTTTATTTCATCCAAATTTCGAACGTAGAGCCCAATTGATTTTCCAAAAAATTCGCGCAATTTCGCATCAATTGCGGCCTGTATTAATTTGGGTTCAAGATCGCACTTAAAAACCACATTCCCACTTGCAATATAGGTTTTGACATTTTCAAAACCCAAATCTTCACACATTTTCTTAAGCTCTGACATTGGTAATTTACCAGTACCAGATACGTTAACAGCACGAAGAAAAGCGGCATATTTTTGCATTTATATAAACCTTGCGCTTTATATTCGCATAATATAATTAATAATCAATGCTTGAATTACGCCCCAATTGTGAATGTTGTGATGTGGATTTACCGCCTGATGCGCCCGCCTTTATTTGCACATTCGAATGTACCTTTTGTGAAACTTGTACCGATGAAGTTTTCAAAGGTATTTGCCCCAATTGCGGCGGCGATTTACAAAAAAGGCCAATCCGCCCTATCCGTCATTTAATAAAAAACCCTGCGAGCAGGGATAGAATTTTTAAGAAACATGTATAATCTCTAGTCGGGAGATAAAATTATATGTTTCAAAGATTTATCGAAATTTTGGGTGAAAATGGCGTTATACATGGTGACGAAGTAAAAAAACGTGCCGCCGATTGGAATGGTCAAAGCATTTGCAACGCACTTGCCGTTTTGCGCCCACACTATAGCGATGAATTATCGCAAATAATGAAAATCTGCCATGAAGAAAATATAAAAGTCGTTCCTGCGGGCGGACTTACTGGCCTTGTGCATGGCGCAGATTGCCAAAATGATGAAATCCAAATCTCTTTCGAGCGTATGAATAAAGTTATTTCGATTGATAAAATTGGAAAAACTATGCTGGTTGAGGCAGGCTGCCCACTTCAAAAAATTCACGAGGCGGCAAATGAACATGGCCTAATGTATGCAGTTGATTTGGGTGCGCGCGGTTCTTGCACAATTGGTGGCAATATTTCGACCAATGCAGGCGGCAATCAAGTTATTCGCTATGGCATGACACGCGAACAAGTGCTTGGCCTTGAGGCGGTTTTGGCGGATGGCACAATTGTTTCAAGCCTTAATTCACTTTTGAAAAATAATGCGGGCTATGATTTAAAACAATTATTCATTGGCACAGAGGGCACATTGGGGCTTGTAACCAAAGCGATTATTCGCCTTTATCCAAAGCCAGTTTCAACCAATTGCGCACTTGTGGCCTTTGATAGTTTTAATCAATTAACCGAATTTTTTAGCCTTATTTCCAACGCTTTTGGCGGCGCTTTATCAAGTTTTGAGGCAATGTGGGGCAATCATTATGAGCTTTTGACCACGCGCTCTAACCGCCACGCCCCACCAATTGCGGTTGGTGCGCCATATTATGCAATCGTTGAAACCCAAGGTTTTGATGAAGAAAAAGATAGTGAAAATTTCAATCAAGTTCTTGAAAATTTGATTGAAAATGAAAAACTTATTGATGCCACAATCTGCCAAAACCAAACCCAGCGTGAGGCGATTTGGAAAATCCGTGAAGATATTATTGGCCTTTATCAATTACTTGCGCCACTTGCGATTTTTGATGTTTCAATGCCGATTGTTGAAATGGAAAATTACGATAAAAACCTAAAAACTGCCATAAAAAATGAATTTGGCGATGCCGCTGAAGTTATAACATGGGGTCATATTGGTGATTGTAATTTGCACATTGTTGTATCACCGAAAGTCTGGAATGATGATACGCACCGCAAAATAGAAGAATATGTATACGCCCCACTTAAACCCCTTAATGGCTCAATAAGTGCCGAACATGGCATTGGAATCGAAAAGCGTGATTTCTTAAGTATTTCGCGCAATGAAAATGAAATCAACCTTATGCGCACCCTAAAATCTGCCCTTGATCCAAAGGGGATTTTGAATATGGGGAAAGTGATTTAATTTAATTTACTCCTCCCCTAAAAATCGAAGATTTTCAAGGGAGGAGATTTATTATTTCGGCAATTCAACAAATGGCGGCCTTGGGATTGATGCCTGTGCTTCGCGTAGTTTTTGCCCCCAGGCGCGTGAAAGGTCTTGGAAATATACATCGTCACGCTCAACGCGGTATTTAACGGGTTTTGCCCCCTCGCCGCGCCTTAGCATTATAATATCAATCGGCAGACCCACCGCCAAATTAGAGCGCATAGTTGAATCAAACGATATAAGCGCCAATTTTACCGCTTCATTAAAAGGGGTTTCGAATTGTAATGCGCGGTCTAAAATCGGTTTGCCATATTTTAATTCGCCAATTTGCAAATATGGCGTATCAAGGCCGCAAGATATTGAATTGCCAACATCATAAATCAAATATAATTTTAGCTTTTCTTTGCCAATTTGCCCGCCCAAAAGCATGGTTGCGCCAAATGAAATGCCTTCGGCTTCATAACCTGATTTGATTTCAATTTGGGTTTCGCGCAAAACTTTGCCAACTAATTCGGCGGCACGGAAAAGGGTTGGAACAGTGTAAAGTGTTTCAATTTCGCCGGTTTCTTCGTTCTTGATGCCTTCTTCAAGTTTGGCAAGTGTGGCCTGCGTTACCGATAAATTACCCGCAGTTGCAATCGAAATTACACGATCATCAGATTCGAATAAATGAAGTTTACGATATGATGAAATATTATCAACGCCCGCATTAGTGCGTGTATCGGCCATCATAATAAGGCCCGCATCAATTAACATTCCAACGCAATAAGTCAAAACCGCCCCCGACTAACTTATGATTGCCACTGACTCTGTGACTGCCTAACGTGTAACCCTACCGACATAGTCTCAATCCCACCGCCAATCCTTGAACCAGATACAGGTGCTGCGTCACGATAATCAAGCCCAATTGCCACACGAACATAATTTTCATCTGCACAAATTGCATTTACAGGGTCAAAAGCCACCCAACCAAGGTTTTCAACGTATGATTCAGCCCATGCATGTGCGGCCTCTTGATAATCATTGCCATCTTGGCGCAATAAATGACCAGAGACATAACGTGATGGAATATTCATCGCACGGCAAGCCGCAATGAATATATGCGCTTGATCTTGGCATACACCTGATTTTGCCACAAAAGCGGCCTTGGCATCAGTTATTGTTGTTGTGCTTTTTGTATCAAATTTAATATCGGCATGAAGCGCCGCCATTAAATCATGCAAGCCACTAAGCCTTTCTTTGCCATCCATATTGGCATTGGCAAATTCGATTATGTCATTATTTGGCGTCGCAAGCGGTGAATAACGGCAATAAACACTTGGTGGCAAAGTCTCGATAATATCTTTTTGCACGCCTGAGTTTTTATTCGTATCAATCGTTCCGATGGTTTCAATGGTTAGATTGTGAATTTGGCTATCAATTGAAAGCGTGTGGCATTGATTGCCAAATGCATCTTTGAACGCATTTAATTTACCCTTGGCGTCAAAATTAATACCCCATGCAATGATGTTCTGATTGCCATTGGTAACAGGCGTAAGCCGCAAAACCTGTAGCAATTGGCGCGCGGGTTGCGAATATTCGTATTTAGTTATGTGGTCTATTTGTATACGCATGTTAAAACATAAATTGCTCGGCTATTGAGAAGCCAAGATTGTTATTATCGGCCAAAAACTCACTTAGAAATTCATGTAATCCATATTCGATTACATTTTCAATATTTGTAGTGGTAATTTTCGACTGTAATTGCCGCGCCTGCCAATCGGCTGCACCATTTAAGCCAGTTTGTGCGCGCATCCGCCCCAATAAAAGATTAATTTCAAGAACACATGCCGCCAAAGAACGTGGCATTACATCCCGAAAAATCATCATATCGGCAACATTGCGTGATGAAAGACCTTCACGATAAAGCCAACGATACGCGGTTTCTGCCGAAACTGAACGCAAAAGCGCCGTCCATTGCGCTTGGTCAATTGGGCCGCCAACCTAATCTTCACGCGGCCATAAAACATGATATTTCACATCAACAAGGCGCGCCGTATTATCGGCCCGCTCAATTGCCGCGCCCAGTCGTGCAAACCAAAATGGTTCAGAACGCAACATTGTGCGTTGAATTGCACCATCATAGCCACGGGCAATTTCTTCAACCCATGCCAAAAATGAATTTATATCTTTTTTGGCATCTTTGCGTTTTTTTGCAAAGCCAATCCAAGCCTCATTCAAAGTTTCAAAAACTTCACGTGTCACGGCGGTTCGAACGGAACGTGCATCATGGCGCGCCTTGGCAAAGCATGAAATTATGCTTGATGGATTAGTCTCATCAAAAAGCATAAAATCAAGAACTGCATTCTTATCAAGATTTTGGCAATCACCTTGATAATAATTTCCAACCCCTGCGGCATCAAAGGCACTTTTTAGGCCTGATTGCCCATCTGAATAAGGCAACATGTCAAATTTGATGGCGGCATCAATTAGGCGGGCGGTAAAATCTGCGCGCTCTATATGGCGGCCCATCCAATATAGTGAACTTGCGGCACGTGATAACATTATGCACCCCCCACAATATCATCAACAACCCATGTATCTTTGGTTCCGCCACCTTGCGATGAATTAACCACCAAAGAGCCTTCGGTAAGGGCAACACGGGTAAGGCCACCGGGAACAATTTCAACACCTTTTGACCCCGTTAGAATAAAAGGCCTTAAATCCACATGGCGCGGGGCAACACCTTTTTCAGTCAGGGTTGGGCAGGTTGAAAGCGCCAAGGTTGGCTGGGCTATAAATCTATGGGGTTCGGCAATAAGATGCTTTCTAAAATCTTCAATTTGCGCCTTGGTTGATGTTGGGCCAACCAACATTCCATAACCGCCCGAGCCATCAACAAGTTTAACAACCAATTCAGGTAAATTATCCAAAACATATTTCAAACTGTCGGCTTCGCGGCAGCGATAGGTTTCAACATTCGGAAGCTTGGCATCTTTGCCCGTATAGAATTTCACAATTTCGGGCATATAGGAATAAATCGCCTTATCATCGGCAATCCCTGTTCCCGGTGCATTAACAATGGTTACATTACCCGCCGCATAACAATCCATAAGCCCAGGCAGGCCAAGCATTGAATTTGGGTCAAACATCAATGGGTCGATAAAATCATCATCAACGCGGCGGTAAATTACATCAACTTTCAATGGGCCATTGGTAGAGCGCATAAAAACCTGACGGTCACGAACGAATAAATCATGACCTTCAACCAATTCAACGCCAATGTGATCCGCCAAGAATGAATGTTCATAAAATGCCGAATTGTAAGGGCCAGGGGTCATAACAACACATCGCGGGTCATCGCCGCAATTATTTGGCGCAACTGAACGTAACATACGGTGCAATGCATCAGGGTAATGTTCAACGGGTCTTATTTTATGCTTTTCAATAAGATTTGGGAAAAGCCGTTCCATCGCTTCGCGGTCTTCCAACATATATGAAACACCTGATGGTGTGCGCGCATTATCTTCAAGAACGAAGAAATCATTCGCGCCAGTACGCACAATATCAATCCCGCAAATATGCGCCCAGACATCATGCGGCGGTTTGATATTTGTCATTTGAAGGCGAAATTGCGGGTTTGAATATATCAAATCATCAGGCAAAATTCCCGCTTTCATAATTTCGCGCGCGCCATAAATATCGGATAAAAACATATTTATCGCACTTACACGCTGTATTAGACCTTCTGATAAATTATCCCACTCTTTTCCTGAAATTATGCGCGGAATTATATCGAATGGGATAATTCTTTCTTCGGCTTCTTCATTGGAATAAACCGCAAAAGTGATACCTGTTTTACGAAAAATATGCTCGGCGGCCTGTTTTCTAAGGTTTAGGTCTTCATTACTTATATCTTCAAGCCATGCAGCAAAATTAA
>JAPUEP010000224.1 GCA_027492515.1 Hyphomonadaceae bacterium | reverse complement strand
TGCCTGTCGCGGCCAAAGTTTTTATGGCTAATTTTTACCCCTGGTGGTGCTTGGCGGCGTTTGAATTCGGCAATATATAAAAGATTTTGTACCCTTTGAACTGTTGCCAAATCATGACCGCGCGCAATCACATCTTCGATTTCATCTTCAAGCTCTACAAGGGCATAAAGAATATCATCTAAGACATCATATGGCGGCAGACTATCTTGGTCTTTTTGGTTTTCACGTAATTCAGCGCTTGGCGGTTTAGTGATGATATTTTGCGGTGTAACCACGCTACTTGGGCCAAGGCCAATTTTAGGAACATTATGATTGCGCCATTCAGTTATTTTGAAAACTTCGGTTTTATAGAAATCTTTCAAACAATTATAACCACCACACATATCACCATAAAGCGTTGCATAACCAACCGCCATTTCAGACTTGTTACCAGTGGTAAGAACCATGTGACCAAATTTATTACTCATAGCCATAAGGAAAACAGCGCGTGTTCGGCTTTGTAAATTTTCTTCGGTTAAATCGCGATTACGACCCTCAAATAATGGCGCAAGTTCAGCTTCAAAATCATCAACCGCCTGCCCTATGCGAACAATTTCATAACGCACACCAAGATTATTTGCGCATTCTTTCGCATCCTTAAGGCTTTCATCTGATGTATATTTTGACGGAAGCATTATGCAAATCACGCGCTCTGCGCCCAATGCATCAACCGCCATTGCCGCAGATATCGCACTATCAATCCCACCCGACAGGCCAAGAATAACACCAGGGAAGCGGTTTTTATTGACATAATCACGCAATGCCAAAACTGCCGCCGAATAATCTTGTTCTTCAGGTGATAATTCTTCAATTTCGGGGGCATTTATTAATTCAACTTTTTGCCCGTCAAAATGCCATTCACTTATGAAATAGGTTTCTAAAAACTGCCCCGTGGTTTGGCGGATTTTCCCATCAATTGTTGCAATGAAGGCTGTGCCGTCAAAACATAATTCATCCTGACCACCTAATTGATTTTGGTATAGCATTGGGATTTTATTTTCATTTACGCGGTTTTGAATATTATTTTTGCGCCTTGAAATTACCCCGCGCCTATATGGCGAACCATTTGGGCAAATAAGCATTTTTGCGCCATTTTTAGCAAGATTTTCACACACCTTTGGATACCAAATATCCTCACAAATTGGGATGCCAATATCTATTCCATCAATATTTACAGGTAAAAATTCATTTCCTGAATCAAACACACGTTTTTCATCAAACACATCATAATTTGGTAATTCATGTTTGAAGCGCACAGCATCAATTTTGCCATCTTGTAATACCGCAATGGCATTATATAATTTTCCATCTTGCGCCCATGGAAGGCCAATTATGATGCAAGGGCCATTTTCAAATTCCGCCGCCAGTTTTTCAACCGCAACTTTACAATCCAAAACCGCGGAAGGCTTCCTAACCAAATCTTCGGGCGGATAGCCAAGAATGAATAATTCAGTAAATAAAACTAAATCTGAATTTTCATTTTTTGCAATCGAACAATATTTTCGTGCAATTTCTAAATTGCCATCAATATCGCCCAAAATTGGATTTGCCTGCACACTTAGGATTTTGAAGTTTTTTGAAATGCTCATGGGGTTAAATATAGTGTGATGGCATGGATTTGAAAACCCAAAAACCACAAAATTGCCGCATTATTGTCTTTGAAAGGCAAACAAAAAGTATTAAAGCGCACACTAACTTAGGAAATAAAAATGGCGCGTTTATTTGATAATTATATTATGCTCGACTGGTCGGCAAGCTCAAAGCCCAATACCGGTAGCGATTCTATATGGATTTACATCCTAAAGCGTGATGTACGCCTTCAATTGCGCGGTGAAAGCCATAATCCTGCGACACGCCATGCGGCAATGGAAATTATTGAACGCGAATTATCAGCTTTTGCAAAGCGCGGTGATAAAACCCTTGTGGGTTTTGATTTTGCTATTGGTTATCCAACTGGAACAGCGGCAGCATTAAAATTAGCCGATGCACCATGGTCGGCGATGATGAAATTCCTGTCAAAAGAGATTATTGATAAGCCAGATAATGATAATAATCGCTTTCAGGTGGCATCAAAAATGAACCGCCTTATAAGTAATTCTGCAACGCCATTTTGGGGCTGCCCACCAAAGATGGTGAATACATATTTGCAACCGACAAAGTCAAATACTTCTTTAAATCTGCCTGAATTACGTATTTGTGATTCTGTTGGCAAAGTTGCAAGTTCGGTTTTCAAATTATACACACCGGGCTCTGTTGGCTCACAAAGCCTTACGGGCATTCCTTATATTCAAAAATTGCGTGATAAATTTGAAAAATCACGTATTTGGCCTTTTGAAACTGGTTTAAAAGAATTAAATCGTGATGATATTGAGGATTTAGATATTATATTCTGTGAAATTTATCCATCGCTTTTGAAAACCAAACCAAACCAAGGCGAAACTAAAGACTTGGCACAAGTTCGCGTGATTGCCGAATATTTTGCAAAAATTGATGATGATGGAAAATTAGAAAAAGAATTTTCTGGCAAATCAAAAATCGAAGATAGCCAAAAAGCCATTATTGAAAATGAAGAAGGCTGGATATTGGGGGTTTAATTATTTACGCCCACGAAGTGCAAGGCTTTGCTTTGGCTCTTCTTCTTGTTCTTTTGGCAGCAATGCCATTGCCAATGAATCATTGTTTTCAAGCGCACCAGCGGCAATTTCCATTGCTTTATTCTGGCTCATTTGATCTTGGGTTTGATAAAATTGCGCCAACATTTGCGGGCTGAAACTTTGATTATTGTTTAAATTTTCACCAACACCGCCATCTGTCATCATACTCAAAAGGCTTTGATTCCATGATGTCTGCAATTGCGCCAATATTAATTGCGGATTTGGGAAATTTGGCGGATTTGCAAACTCATCCTTACCAATACTTGGCGCGTTTTCAGTAGTTTTCCTTAAATTTTGCAAAACTTCGGCAACGCTTAATGCCCGACCATCTTGATAAAAAACTGGGCGGTTTGCAGCGGCAGCGGCAGGAAATAATTCACTTGCTTTAACCCATGGCGTATCTTGCGCCGCATTAATAAGGTTCGCCGCACCCGCCGCACCTAAAAAGTGCGCGGCATATAAATCACCTGCTTGTGGTTCATTGCCGGTTCGTGCCTTGATAAATTGGGCATTATCATTTGAAAATTCCGCCGCCATTAAGGATGAAATTCTGGCATCATAGCGAAGATTAAGTAATTTTCGGCGTAATTGCGGGTCATCAACATAGGCCTTGCCGTCTGAATTAAGCGAAATCATCGCCGCTTCATTTTCAAGCCCATGCTTTGCACCATGACGTTTAAGGGTTGTAAGCCAACTTTGATCCAAAAACTGGAAAAGACCCGTTGCCGAAGAAGTTCGTGCCTCAGCTTTTGGGTTAAGGCTTGATTCGCGTACCGCAGTTGCCAATAAAAAACCAAAATCTGCACCAGTTGATTTTGACGCCTCTGCAATAGCTTGGCGAACAGGTGAGTTTCCAACAATTTCTGGTGTTGCGTCCAATTTTGGCCCCTAAAATTCTTTTAAGTACGCAAACTAATACAAAAACATGGTTAATGTATTATTAGTAAACATGACCTTTGGCTAAAAATGATGGGATATCTGCCCCTTTTGCTATATTTTCAATAAGTAATTTTGCCATATAAGGCGCAAATGCCCAACCATTTCGGTAAGCACCAATGGCAAGATAGATATTTTTCATATCCCCCTGACCAATAATTGGATTTTCACCGTCGATTAATGGCCTTAAACCCGCAAAGCTATTTGTTACTTTATTACCCTTTAATGATGGCATTAGATGACAGGCGTTTTGGTATAAAATATCAATATCATCATTACGAACCTGCCAATCATTATCATTAATCTGCGAAGTTGCGCCAACCATTATTTTATTGCCGCGTGCCATAAGATATGTTGAATTATGCCGCATAGAGCCTTTGAACGCAGGAATACAATCAATTTCAATCACCTGCCCGCGCACCGCAATTAATTTATCAACCAATTGAATGCTTTTTGCAAAATCCTTGGCATGATAACCATTTGCGACAATTATAATCTCGCTATTATAATTTTGCGATTTTCCGATTATAATATTATCACCAATATCAATAATTTCGTCTTCAATAAAAGTTGCGCCATTTTCAACGCAATATTGGCGCATTTTTTCCATTGCGATTATTGGGTTTAAAAGCCCATCGCAAGTCATTGAAAGTGCGTATTGGCAATTAAGAAAATCATGGGGGTTTTCAAATTTAAAATCAAAACCAAAAGTCTTTGCACGCGCTTTTATTTTTTCCAAACGCTCTAATTCAATTTGATTATTGCCAAGTGCAAGGGCAAAGGGTGCAATATCTATCCCTAATTCATTTGCGATAATATCCCATTGATTTCTTGCGGCGATTGCAAAAGCCGTTAAATCATCACTACTTTCTTCAAAGCATTCATAAGCAGGCGCAAGCATTCCACCCGCCGCAACACCCGCAGTTTTTTGATGCTTTTCATCAAGTGAAATTATAATAGGTTTAAGATTATTTTTAATTGCATAAATCGCGCACATAAGGCCAACAGGCCCAGCGCCAACGATTGTAATGCTGCTGCTTTGATTATCCATTAGGATGACCTATCCAATAAAGGCCAAAACAATGGTACCGTGAGGTGGGTTCGAACCACCGGCCTCCAGTGCCACAAACTGGCGATCTAACCAACTGATCTATCACGGCATGTCTTGAGGTGTGGGAATTATCCCATTTCTTTTTGTATAACAAGCGTTTCAAGCATGATTTTACACCGCAAATGTAGGCAATTATACAGTTAATTTTATAAGCCAATGAAATTTGCCTTGATAATTAGTTTTTCAAAGCGCAAAACTATTCCCAATTTCGGAAAAATAAAATGAGAATAATTGTCACGGGAAGCGCAGGCTTCATCGGATTTTATGTGTCTAAAATCCTTCTTTCACAAGGTCATGAAGTTTTAGGTTTTGATAGTTTTAATGATTATTATGATGTTGAACTTAAAAAAGCGCGCCATGAAATTTTGAAACAACATTCTAATTTTATTGAAAAAATTGCCAGACTTGAGGATGATAATATCTTCATAAACGAAGCAAGAAATTTTAAGCCTGACATTATTATTCACCTTGCTGCACAAGCTGGTGTTCGTTACAGCCTTGAAAATCCACGTGCTTATATTGATGCCAATGTAATTGGCACTTTTAATGTTATGGAAGCTGCGCGCGAAAATAATGTGAAACATTTGTTATTTTCGTCAACTTCGTCTGCTTATGGTGCGAATAAGAAAATGCCATTTGCTGAAAATGATAAAGCAGATACGCCACTTACAATTTATGCGGCAACTAAACGTGCGGGTGAAGCAATGCTTCATGCATATTCTTATGCCCATAAAATTCCCGTTACGGCCTTTAGGTTTTTCACTGTCTATGGCCCATGGGGGCGCCCTGATATGGCTTTGTTTAAATTTGTAAAAAATATTATCGAAGACAAACCAATTGATGTTTATAATGGCGGCAATATGGTGCGCGATTTCACTTATGTCGAAGATCTTGCCAATATTGTGTGCGCTTTAATCGAAAAAATCCCACAAACTGGAATTAAAATCTGTGATAATGATTCCATAAGCCCTGCTGCACCTTGGCGCCTTGTTAATATTGGCCGTGGTGAGCCGATTTTATTAAATGATTTCATTGTCCAAATTGAAAATTGCCTTGGCAAAAAGGCAATTCGCAATGAATTACCAATCCAAACTGGCGATGTAAGTGCAACAAGCGCCGATACTACGCTTTGTAATGCTTTGGTTGGCGCAACACCGTCAACATCATATAAGGATGGTGTAAAGGCATTTTGTGATTGGTATTTGGAGTTTTATAAAGTTACGCCTTAGCGAAAAATAGGTCTATTGCATATTGGGCATCATTACGTTCGCTGAAATGTGGGGAAATATATTTATTTCCATTATAATCATGTAATTCAAGCACATAAGTATCTGGCCCACTTTCAGAGCTTCGCGCCAATATATTGTATCCATTTATATTCGAACTTAAAATTTCGCGCTTTTGAACATTTTCACCACGTGTGGCAGTAATTTCAATAATCTTGCGTTTTATTTTCCATTCTTCATTGAATGACAACAAAATGGCATGCATCAGCTTTGCGCCCATAAAAATGCCAGTGCCAGTCAGAAGACAAAAGAATATTGAAAATACAGAAAAATTACGGGCTGCTTTAAAAAATTCCCAACCAGCCACGCAAACAACTATTAATGCAACGGCGCGTATAACATATCGCATGAATTGCGGTATATATGTACTAATTACGATTTCTATTTTGGGCATTGTTTCATTCATTCCCAAATAATATCATATAATAATAACAAAA